>RFPW01000100.1 GCA_009925965.1 Betaproteobacteria bacterium | reverse complement strand
GGCAAACCGGCACATCGAACCCAGCCGATCTTCGATCCGCAGAGCTTCGTTCCATTTGACCGTCCGCTCTCCCCGGGCAAATGACCCCACTTTGAGTTGACCGACCCCCCAACCGATGGCCAGATGGACAATGCTGTGGTCTTCAGTCTCGCCCGATCGGGCAGAGACAATGCCGGAATAGCCACAGGCTTGTGCCTGCCTCCACGCAGCCAGCGCTTCGGTCAGGGTTCCACGCTGGTTTGGTTTGATCAAGACGGTGTTACCCGCGCCACTTCGGGCCGCCTGGGCAATGAGCGCAGCGTCGGTGACCAGAAAATCATCCCCGACGATTTGCACGCGATCGCCGGCGGCCCGGGTAAATGCCGCAAATCCGTCCGGGTCATCTTCAGCCAGGGGGTCTTCGATCGAAACGATGGGGTATCGGTCAAGCCATCCCAGCAACATTTCGCTCAGGCCATCCGAATCCAGTTCCCGTTTTTCGAGCCCCAATCGATAGCGGCCCCGTTGACCGAGTTCTGATGCAGCGATATCCAGAGCGATGGCAATCTCGTGCCCCGGTGTAAATCCGGCCATTTCGATCGCATCGACAAGCGCATCGAGCGCATGCTCATTTTGAGCAAAATCCGGCCACCAACCGCCTTCATCGGCGACCCCTCCGAGCTTGCCGCGCGCTGCCATCCAACGTCCTGCCGCCGCGTAGACCTCAGCGGTCCACTCAAGTGCCTGGGCAAAACTCGTTGCCCGCGGGCAAGTGATCATGAAATCCTGAATGTCGACCCGTCGACCCGCATGCGCGCCGCCCCCAAAAATCTGGATCTGAGGCAAAGGAATTAGCCAGGGTCCTGGTTCATTGTCGCTGGCGATTCTTTGCCGCCCCAGCCACGCGTAGAGGGGCATCTTGTTGAACGATGCGGCCGCCTGCGCGCACGCGATCGATACAGCGAGTGTCGCGTTTGCACCGATATGCACCTTGTCGGGCGAGGGATCGCACGCAATCAAAGCCTCATCAATGGCGCTCTGCGCATCAACCGGCATCCCGATGATTCGTTGCGCGATAGGGCCCCGAATATTCGCCAGTGCTTGTTGAACATCTCTGCCCTGAAACGCGTCTCCGCCGTCGCGCAATTCGCGAGCTTCGCGGGATCCTGTAGATGCACCTGCAGGTGCGATTCCGAGACCGGAACTACCGTCTGCGAGGCCGATCTCGGCTTCGACGGTCGGACGGCCGCGACTATCCCAGACCCGCCGGGCCTGAATGGAGGTGATTGTGCTCATGGTCCCAGCCCTGATTGATGGCCTCTAATCGAGTCGTTGGATGTCGAAGGTATTGTCGCGCCAGTGTTCGGATCTGATCGCGCTGGCCGCCCGATCGATCATCCGGATCAAGGTATTCGACCGGCGACTTGCCGTCGACGCGTGCCAACAGGAGCGCAGGTAAAAGACGTGCGCAGCGCGCCTCCAGGTCTTCCCAAGGCTCCCATAACCCCAATCGAAGGACTGCACTTCGATACGCATCGAGGAGTGTGCTGAAAGCCTGTTGATAGCGGTTTGTCCAATGCGGCCGCCAGGCCCGTTTGAGAAGCAGGTGATTCAGGCAGAAGGCGAGGTCAAAGACTGGGTCTCCCCACCACGCGCATTCCGCATCCAACAGGACCGGACCAGTCGGCCCAATCAAGATGTTTTTCGGGCTGACATCGCCATGGACCAGGGCAAGGCGGGTGTTCGCCGTCGTTTGAATCAAGTGTTCGAGGGCCAAGGCAACGTCAGTGTTCTGTATGGCGGCCGCACCCAGATAAGGATCGAGGCGAATGGCATGAAAAATCGAATCGGAATCAAATTGCGCAGCCAGATCGGGCTGTGCGGCCGAGCGCGCGTGAATGGTCCCGAGCATATTTCCTACGCCAGCGGCATCCTTGTCGCGGATCGTGCCATCGCGCAGCATCTCCTTCCACAGTGGGTATGCGGCGGATGGCAGATACTGCATTAACAACATACCGCGCTCGGAGTCGCTGGCCAGACATTCAGGGACAGCGCCGGGCACGACCGCAGCGGCAAACCGCATCCAGCGGGCTTCATATTGATTGCGCACGATCGGCGCTTCCCAGTGGGCTTTGACCTTGAGTACCGAAAGCGCGCGCTTGACGCAGACCGGGCCACTCGCCAGATCGACCCTCCAGATATCGGATGAAACTCCCCCCGCTAACGGCTCACCACTTAGAGAGGTGGCCGAACTTAGACCCAGCGCTCGAATCCAGTCTGCGAACTCGGCAGGCAGGTCTTTGATCAAAAACCAGACTCCAACAACTTGACCAGACCGTGGACGGTCGAATTAACCGGGGTTGGAACCCCGAGCCGGAGTCCCTCACGCGCGATGTAGCCATTGAGATGGTCGATCTCAGTCAACTTCCGGCGTGCGAGGTCCTGAGCAGTGGATGATCGCTGGCGCGGCATCCCCTGGATGATCTTCTCGGTCGCCTCGGCGGCTTCCGTCGGCGTCAGGGGTGTCCCCGCCGCGCTCGCCACCTTGATGACTTCGTCCAGGATGGCTTGCATGGTCTGGCGCGTCGGTGGATGCGCTGCGAGGGTGCCGTAATCCATCTGCGACAACGCCGAGAGTGCATTGAAGACGCAGTTCACCAATAGTTTGGACCAAAGTGCGTGGGTGACCGCGTCGCTCACCTTGACGGGGACTCCAGCATCGCTAAAGCGATCTGCGATGTCCTGCAAGGCGCTATCCGTGAGCGGAGCAAATAACCCCGCCGTCGGATTGCCGATGATGAGATCGCCACGGCCAAAATGCTGGACCAGGCCCGGTTCGGGCGCGGCGGTCGCCACATAGACCACGGCGGCAATTACCGCGCGCCCAAGTACCTGTGAGGCGCGACTGGCGTTGTCAACGCCATTTTGAAGACTCATGATCCAGCAATCGGGGGCGAGGAAAGGACCTATCTGAGCCGAGACCGTTTCGGTGTCACTTGACTTCACGCAGAGCAAAACGCCATCCATCTTGGCGAGTGCTGACAGATCAGTCGTGGCCGTGAGCTGAGGTGAACCCACAGTGGCATTCCAGGTTGCGCTCTGGATCCGAAGCCCTCTGGATTCGATCGCTTCGACCTGTGCGGGTCTGGCAATCAGGGTGACCGAGTGGCCACCTCTGGCCAGAATGCCACCGAAGTAACCGCCGACAGCTCCGGCACCTACGACTCCAATCCGTAATGGCTTCATGCTGGGTGTAATCCTGGTTGGTTGAGCGAATTGTCGATTGAAAAGACTCGGCTTGACGCGGTCTCGCGCATGACGGCTTCCGGGGTTCGATAGCGTTCTGCCATGGCGCGTTCGGCGGGGGTACGAAGCTGGGCTTGCATGTAGGCACCTAATTGGCGTGCAAATGACACGACCGCTTGGCCAAACTGAACTCGATCTGCACTGTAGGCCGCGAGCGCATCCGTGATTGTGCTGGCCGTGTTCAGGTGCGTGACGAGAGCCACTGCATCACCGGCCGCTTTGGTGACACCCATGCCGCAATGCGGGCGCGCCACAAAGGCAGCATCGCCCAGGAGAACGGTGTGTCCAAAATGCAGCTTTTCTGAGGCCAGATCATAAATGGGTTGAAAGAAGGGTTGCTCGACCCGATCGATTAACTCCGCAAATTGCGGAGCCAGTAAGTCACGGGCGGCCTTCCGCATGGTGGTGATGACTTCCGGTCGGATTCGTTGGGGTGCAATCCCACCGGGGTGTATCTGCCCAGTTGCATCCGTCAGAAGATCCTTGAGGGCCAGATCTTCGTCAGCGGGTCGGTACCACACGAGGTTGAATCGGCGGTGTCCGGGATCGACCCGGTTGTCGGGCCCCGCCACGGGGTATCCCAGGATTTGCTCTGAGGGGGGCAAGCAAAATGCAAATTTTTCAAACAACAAGTCACGTGTGGCAGGCGTGATTAACTGCTCATCCACCAAGCCTCTCCAAGCGATATAGCCCGCATACTGGGGTAAGACCGCAGGGGCTAATTGCGCCCGTAATCCGGAACGGATGCCGTCTGCTGCAACGACCAGGTCGACCTTCTCGGTTTCTCCGTCGCTACGGTGGAGACAAACGCCGTTATCGCACTCCGTTGTTGAGAGCCCACCCAAACCGTTGACGTAACACGCATCGGGTAGCGCTCGCCGGAGCCGTTCAAACAATTGGCCCCAGGCGGTTAGCACTTGTTCCATGGGCAATTGGCCGATCGTGGTGCCATCTGGAGCCAATGTGATGCGAGACTTCACCCGGACCCCGAGGGTGTCATCGAGTTGGATTCCGCATTGGCGGAGCGCCTCAAAAAGTTCCGGATGCGTCACGATGCCAGCACCGCGTCCCGTCAGACCCTGCGCGGAGCGCTCATACACTTTAACGTCCCAACCGGTACGCCAGAGCAAATTGGCGACGAGGAGACCGCCGAGCGATCCACCAATGACGCGGGCCGTTCGAACGCGATCAATCATCTGAATTCACTTTGAACGGAGGAGGGGACCCAGTACGGCCCAGACGTTATCCAGGATGAGCGATTGGGCCTGGGCATTGGGGTGGATCCGGTCGTCTTGAAAAAGTTCGGCTTTCATCGGGCCTTCATCGGCAATACCTGCAAGCAGGAACGGGACGATCGGGACTTTCTGTGACTTGGCGACGCGCCCAAACAGGTCCCGGAAGCGCTCACTGTACGAGAGTCCAAAATTGGGTGGAATCATCATGCCGGCGAGAATTGGCTCGGCACCTGATTCCCTGATGGCCATGACCATTGCTTTCAGATTGTGTTCCGTCGATTCCAGCGCGAGGCCACGCAGCGCGTCATTGGCACCGAGTTCAATGAGCACCCAGCGCGGTCGCACACGGGCCAAAACACCACCAAGTCGGCTCCGCCCGCCCGCAGTGGTCTCACCGCTGATGCTGGCGTTAACGACCTGAATCTCCCGACTATTCTGTTGCAAGCGGCGCTCAAGCAGTGCGACCCACCCACTGCCGCGCACGAGACCATATTCTGCAGACAGGCTGTCGCCGAAGATGAGCAAGGTGGGGGGCGTGGCAGCTGCATTTGCGGGCTGACTCATCAGGCCCGAAATGGCCGTCAGCAGGAGGGCTTGAGCTAGAAATAATCGACGCATGCTACGAATGTTGGACCCTAAAAACCTTGCCTCAAAACTCGCCGGTACACTGCCGAGCATGAAACCCGCATCAACCCCCGCGATCATCGCAGATCGTTTGACCAAAACCGTTCGTGACGCCGACGGAATACTCACCATTCTGGACAGCGCAAGCTTTAGCGCGGAGGCAGGGGAATCGATTGCGGTCATCGGCCCGTCAGGATCTGGTAAGTCCACGCTGCTGGGTTTGCTAGCGGGGCTCGATCAGGCGAGTTCGGGAAAGATCCGGCTCCTGGGGGACGATCTGACGGCAATGGATGAGGAGGCGCGAGCAAAATGGCGTTCCAAAAGGGTCGGCTTCGTTTTTCAGTCCTTTCAGCTTCTGCCCAATCTGACCGCGCTCGAGAATGTGTTGCTACCGCTTGAGTTGGTCGGTACCCCAAATCCGATGCCGAGGGCGCACGCGCTTCTTGAGCGTGTCGGGCTGGCACAACGCGCGAATCACTACCCTCGAACGCTGTCGGGTGGAGAGCAGCAGCGGGTTGCGCTCGCGCGAGCTTTTGTGTTGCATCCACCGCTCTTGTTTGCCGATGAGCCGACCGGCTCATTGGATGCAGCGACGGGGGAGCGGGTTATCGAACTGCTCTTCGAGCTGAACCGTGAGCATGCCTCGACGCTCGTCCTCGTTACGCACGATGAACGTGTTGCAAGGCGCTGTGCTCGTCGCATCCGCATCGAGGCGGGGCGCATCGTCGAAGATCAGTCCACTCTTTCCGAGACTACTCCAGGTATTTGACGAATGCGGCGTGCCCGCCACTCGAGTGCGCCGGTTGTCATGCCCCCTAAAACAATCAAGCTCATTCCGGCAGCGGTTATCCCATCAGGTAGCTGGTTGAACACCAACCACCCGAGCGCTGTGGCCGCGAAGATCTGGAGATAGACAAACGGCGATAGCAGTGACGCTGGCGCGGCCTGATAGGCCCTAATTTGTAGCCAGTGCCCCAGTGCGCCGGACACGCCGGTGGATAGCAGCAGGAGCCACTGAATGGGTTCAAGCTCAGGCCATGGACCGGCCCAAGGTAGGCACAGCGTGAACGCCAACGTACCGAAAACGCCGCTGTAAATATTCGTTGTGATTGGGTCGTCGGCGGCCACGCGTCGGGTTGCAATCTGAAACGCGGCCAAAATCACGGCTGAGAGCAGTCCGAGCGCAACCCCGTCCAATGGCAACGTACCACCCGGGCGGATAATGACCAGCATGCCGGTAAAGCCCATCACGACACCGAGGACATGGTTCCAGCGGAGGGGTTCGCCGAGCACCCAAGGTGATGCAAGTAGAACCATGACTGGGGCCAGAAAATTGAGCGCAGTGGCCTCAGCCAGTGGAAGGCGTTTAAGGACCGAAAAAAAAGTCAGCGTCGTCAGGGCGACCAGGACGCCACGCACAGCTTGTCTTGAAAGCGATTGGGTCGATAGGATGCGTCGCCCGCGCAGGGGCAGCGCAACGACACTAAACAGCAGCAAATGGCTGAGATAGCGGAACCAACCGACCATCAGGACGGACACGCCAATCCCCACCATCTTCTTACCGGTGACATCCAGGACCGACAGAACCGACAACGCGCAAAAGAGCTGTGCGATACCAGCCGCCATTTGCCGTCCGCTACCTGATGTCAACCTGCTTGCCTCAAGAGATGCGCACCGGGATTGAGGCAATCATGCAAGGCTGCACGAAGCCGGGGCAGGAGTTCTGTAGTCGTCATTCCAGACGGCTGATGTCCGGCTTCTACCCAAGATTCGGCGCCACGGCCATGACACCAGACGCCTAGCAGCGCGGCTTCAAGCGGCGGGCGCTTGGCGCGGATGGCTTGAGCGAGCAAGCCCGCGATCGATCCAGTCAGCACATCGCCGGTGCCACCCGTCGCAAGTGCGGAGTTACCGACGGGTGCGATCCACCAGGAACCATCGCTTGCAGCGATTACGGTCCCCGCGCCTTTTAGAACAACGATGCAGTTGCGATCGCGGGCGATCCTGCAGGCGGCCCCGATTCGATCCTGCTGAATGTCCGCGGCTGTGGCGCTGTTTAGCAGCCGTGCAGCTTCAAGGGGGTGAGGGGTCAGGATCGCTGGACAATTCGGGTGCATTTGTCCGCGTCGGCTCAATGCATTGGACAGTTCGCAATCGCTCGCAATAAGGGTCAGCGCATCTGCATCGATCACGAGGGGCTCGCCAGACCGAGTCGACCGTTCAAGCGCCACTTTCAGCGCATCGCGCGCCGTGGCGTCGGTTCCTAAACCTGGCCCGATGGCAAGGGCGGTGGCCCCCGTTTGGTTAAGTGCCTCGGATGCCTCTCGCAACATCAATTCGGGATAGTTGGGGTCAACCGCGATTGGAGCCCCCGCCGGAAAGCCGAGCACAACGCGGCCGGCACCGCACAATAAAGCGGCCCGACCTGCCAAGAGTGCGGCGCCAGCCATTCC
>RFPW01000099.1 GCA_009925965.1 Betaproteobacteria bacterium | reverse complement strand
TTGCTCCTGCTTGCAGAAATTAGAAAGTTCTGGAATCGAGTCTCTTCGGAATCACTTCGAGCGCGAGGTGATGATCGCCTCGGCGACGTTCTTCGGCGCTTCCGAGTAGTGCTTGAATTCCATCGTGTACGTGGCCCGACCCTGCGTCAGCGACCGCAGCGTGGTGGAATATCCAAACATCTCCGAGAGCGGCACTTCAGCCTTGATCGCCTTACCGCCACCGACCATGTCGTCCATGCCCTGGACCATGCCGCGCCGGGACGAAAGATCACCCATCACGGTGCCGGCGTAGTCCTCGGGGGTCTCGACTTCCACCGCCATCATGGGTTCGAGCAGGACCGGCTTGGATTGACGCAAGCCCTCCTTGAAACCCATTGAGCCCGCCATCTTGAACGCGTTTTCGTTCGAGTCAACGTCATGGTAAGAGCCAAAATGCAGCGTAACTTTGACGTCGACCACCGGGAAGCCCGCAAGGACTCCCGAAGGCAGCGTGTCTTCAACCCCCTTCTGGACCGCGGGGATGTATTCGCGGGGCACGACACCGCCCTTGATCGCATCAATGAACTGAAACCCCTTGCCCTGTTCGTTGGGCTCGACTTTGAGGACGACGTGGCCATATTGACCCCGACCACCGGACTGGCGCACGAACTTGCCTTCGGCGTTGTCACAGTGGCCGCGGATGGTCTCGCGATACGCCACCTGGGGCTTGCCCACCGTCGCCTCAACGCCGAATTCGCGCTTCATTCGGTCAACGAGAATCTCGAGGTGTAACTCGCCCATCCCAGAAATAATGGTCTGACCCGATTCTTCGTCGGTACGCACCCGAAATGAAGGATCTTCGCGAGCGAGTCGCTGCAAGGCGATTCCCATCTTTTCCTGGTCAGCCTTGGTCTTGGGCTCGACCGCCTGGGAAATCACAGGCTCTGGAAAAATCATCCGCTCGAGAATGACTTCATGGTCTGGGTCACACAGCGTTTCGCCGGTCGTCACTTCTTTCAGTCCGACGCAAGCAGCGATGTCGCCCGCACGCACCTCAGAGATTTCTTCGCGCTGGTTGGCGTGCATCTGCAGCAGTCGGCCAATACGTTCCTTCTTGCCCTTGATGGGGTTGTAGACCGTATCGCCGGAACTCAAAACGCCCGAGTACACCCGGATAAACGTCAGCTGTCCGACAAAGGGATCCGTCATCAGCTTGAATGCGAGCGCGGCGAACTTCTCGCCGTCATCGGCCTTGCGCCGCACTTCGTTGTCACGATCATCGAGTCCCTTGACGGGCGGGATGTCAATCGGGCTCGGCAGATAATCCAACACAGCATCCAGCATGGCCTGAACGCCCTTGTTCTTGAAGGCTGTGCCACACAACATCGGGACGATCTCCCCGGCGATTGTGCGCTGACGCAAGGCGACCCGCAGATCGGCCTCGGACAGATCACCTTCTTCAAGGTACTTGTTCATCAGGTCTTCGTTGGCCTCGGCGGCCGACTCAACCATCTTCTCGCGCCACTCCACACAGGTATCCATCAATTCGGCCGGAATCTCGGCAAGCTCGAACTTCATGCCCTGCGAAGCTTCGTCCCACAGGATGGCCTTCATCCGAACCAGATCGACCACACCTTTGAAATGTTCCTCGGCGCCGATTGGCACCTGGATCGGGATCGGGTTGGCCTTCAGGCGCAGGCGCATCTGATCATGCACCTTGAAGAAATTGGCGCCAGTGCGGTCCATTTTGTTCACAAATGCGAGTCGTGGCACCCCGTACTTGTTAGCCTGCCGCCAGACGGTCTCGGACTGGGGCTGCACACCACCCACGGCGCAATACACCATGCAGGCGCCATCGAGTACACGCATCGAGCGCTCGACTTCAATCGTGAAGTCGACGTGTCCTGGGGTGTCAATGATGTTGATACGATGCTCCGGACGCATCGTATCCATTCCCTTCCAGAAACAGGTCGTTGCAGCCGACGTGATCGTGATCCCACGTTCCTGTTCCTGTTCCATCCAGTCCATCGTGGCGGCGCCATCGTGGACTTCACCGATCTTGTGGTTCACGCCGGTATAAAACAGGATGCGTTCGGTCGTCGTCGTCTTGCCGGCGTCGATATGCGCCGAAATGCCGATGTTGCGGTAGCGCTCAATCGGAGTCTTGCGGGCCATGGTTCGAATTCCCTAGTAGCGGTTGAGGGCGACAGAAAAGAGAGACAAAAAATCTCAGGGACAGGACGATTTGTGTTTCGGGTTTGCACCACGGGCGTGAAACCGCCACAACGGCCTCGACACCCCAGTCAAGCCTCGAAAGGCTTAGAAGCGGAAGTGTGAGAACGCCTTGTTGGCCTCGGCCATCCGATGAACCTCGTCGCGCTTCTTAACCGCTGAGCCGCGGTTCTCAAACGCTTCAAGCAACTCGTTGGCCAGACGCTGACCCATCGATTTTTCACCGCGCTTCTTCGCGGCTTCACGCAACCAACGCATCGCCAACGCCATCCGGCGCACTGGGCGCACTTCGACCGGCACCTGATAGTTGGCACCACCCACGCGACGGCTCTTGACCTCGACCATCGGCCGGCAGTTCGAAAGGGCAACGGAAAACACCTCGAGCGGATCCTTTCCAGATTTGGTATGAATCTGCTCGAAAGCACGGTACACGATCTGTTCCGCCACGGCCTTTTTGCCCGACAGCATCAGGACGTTGATGAACTTGGTGACATCCACACTGCCGAACTTGGGATCCGGAAGAATGTCCCGTTTGGGGACTTCGCGACGACGAGGCATAACAACACTCCTAAGGCTTCAGCAGGGCCAACATCCGGATCCGCGAGGGCTCGGACGGTGACCACGTGACACCGACAAGGGTCTCGACCTCTGCTTGAGGACGGGACACGGGCGGCGCCGCTTACTGGTGGGTCAGACCCACCGGGTGGAAGATCCGGGCAATCGCGCCCGAACCCCTAAACAACAAACAAATTACTTCTTCGGCCGCTTGGCGCCGTACTTGGAACGGGACTGCTTGCGGTTCTTGACCCCTTGAAGGTCGAGCGAACCGCGGACAATGTGGTAACGCACACCGGGCAGATCCTTCACGCGACCGCCCCGAATGAGGACCACCGAGTGTTCCTGCAGATTGTGGCCTTCGCCGCCAATGTAGCTAATGACTTCAAAGCCATTGGTGAGGCGCACTTTGGCAACTTTACGCAGGGCCGAGTTCGGCTTTTTGGGGGTCGTGGTGTAGACGCGAGTACACACACCGCGGCGCTGCGGACAGTCTTGCAGGGCGGGGCTTTTGCTTTTGATGACAGCCGATTCTCTCGGCTTGCGCACCAATTGGTTGATGGTCGGCATTTTTTAAGGAAGGCGCACGCTGCGCCAAATACGGAAAGCCGGCGAGTGTAAAACGCGCCGAGCGGGCCGTCAACTCTTCTGAGCAGCAGGGCAACGCGCCATGCCGCTCAGAAGCCGACGGAATGAACTTACATCTGCGTATCGGGTACCGCAGCAGCCATCGCCTCGTCCGTCGGCGCCTCGAACAAGGCTTCCGCTGCGGCCGCGGCCTCGCGGGACTCCGATGCCTCCTTGTCCCGACGGGCCCGATGAAACGCCAGTCCGGTTCCGGCAGGAATCAGGCGTCCCACGATGACGTTTTCTTTCAGCCCACGCAAATCGTCTCGCTTGCCCATGATCGCGGCCTCGGTCAGCACGCGCGTGGTCTCCTGGAACGAGGCGGCCGAGATGAACGAGTCCGTCGACAACGACGCCTTGGTGATACCAAGCAACAGGTTCAGGTAAGTCGCCGGGATGCCGTCGCGGGCATTGACCTTATCGTTCTCATCGAACAACTCGCTGCGTTCGACCTGCTCACCCGGGATGAACTCGGTGTCACCCGGATATTCGATCTGAACGCGGCGCAGCATCTGGCGAACGATCACTTCAATGTGCTTGTCGTTGATCTTCACCCCCTGGAGGCGATAGACGTCCTGAACCTCGTCGACGATGTAACGCGCAAGCGCCTCGACCCCGAGCAGCCGCAAAATGTCGTGCGGATCGGCCGGACCATCGACAATCAGCTCTCCCACGTTGACCACCTGACCGTCGTGCACCAGGACGTTCTTTTCTTTGGGGATCAGGAACTCGTGCGGATTGCCATCCGTATCCGTGATGACGAGACGCTGCTTGCCCTTCGTGTCCTTCCCAAACGAGACGGTCCCGGTAACTTCCGCCAACATGCCGGCGTCCTTGGGCGAACGGGCCTCGAACAGCTCGGCCACACGCGGTAGCCCCCCAGTAATGTCTCGGGTCTTTTGCGATTCTTGGGGAATCCGCGCCAGCACCTCTCCGGGACCCACTTCCTGGCCGTCGCGCACCGTAATCAGGGCGCCGACTGGGAATCCGATCGTCACAGAATGCTCCGTGTTGGCGATCTTGACCTCGTTGCCCTGCGCATCGAGCAGTCGGACCTGAGGCCGCACCGTCTTAATCGTTCCGCGGCGTTTCGCGTCGATCACCACGAGTGTCGACAGGCCGGTGACTTCGTCAACCTGCTTGGCGACGGTGGCCCCTTCCTCGACGTTCTCGAACCGGATCCGGCCGGCGTACTCGGTGATGATCGGACGTGTCAGTGGATCCCAGGTCGCGATGGTGGCACCAGCCTTGATCGGGCGACCAGCCTGGACCGCCAGAATCGCGCCGTACGGTACTTTGTGGCGCTCGCGCTCACGTCCCGCGTCATCCACAATCAGGACCTCACCGGAACGCCCGATCACGACCTGCTCGCCTTTTGCGTTATGCACCAGGCGGAACTGTTCGGTCAGTCGGACATTCCCGTTGGACTTCGCTTCGACCGAATTAGCCACCGCAGCCCGCGAAGCTGCGCCACCGATGTGGAAGGTTCGCATGGTGAGCTGCGTGCCCGGCTCGCCAATCGACTGGGCGGCAATCACACCCACCGCCTCGCCGGAATTAACCAATACTCCGCGGCCGAGATCGCGACCGTAACACTTGGCACATAGGCCATAGCGGGTATCGCAGGTGAGCGGGGTGCGCACCCGGACCTCATCAATGCCCTTGGCATCAATCAGTTCCACCGAATCTTCGTCGAGGAGAGTTCCGTTCTCAAAAACGGTTTCCTGCGTTTCCAGGTCGACCACATCGGCCGCCGTGACGCGGCCCAGAATCCGGTCACGCAGCGCTTCGATGACTTCACCGCCCTCGATCAGCGCCCGCATGGTGACGCCATTCGGAGTGCCGCAGTCGTCGACAATCACGACCAGATCCTGGGTCACGTCGACCAGGCGACGCGTGAGGTAGCCCGAGTTCGCGGTCTTCAATGCCGTGTCGGCCAGGCCCTTACGCGCGCCGTGGGTCGAAATGAAGTACTGCAACACGTTCAGGCCTTCGCGGAAGTTAGCCGTGATCGGGGTCTCGATGATCGAGCCGTCCGGCTTGGCCATCAGGCCGCGCATCCCCGCAAGCTGACGAATCTGAGCCGCAGAACCGCGTGCGCCGGAGTCAGCCATCATGTAGATGGCGTTAAACGACTCCTGCTGCTCGATCTTGCCTTCGCGATTCTTCACCGGTTCGCGCTGCAACTGCTCCATCATGGCCTTGCCGACGTCATCGCCCGCTTTGCCCCAGATATCGACCACCTTGTTGTAACGCTCGCCCTGGGTGACCAGGCCCGACACGTACTGCTGTTCGATCTCTTTCACCTGCGCTTCGGCTTCGGCGAGAATCCCCACCTTGCGCGATGGGATCAGCATGTCGTCGATCGCAATCGAGATGCCCCCGCGGGTCGCGAGCCGGAAGCCGGTCTGCATCAGGCGGTCGACAAAAATCACCGTCTCACGCAGGCCGCACTTGCGAAACGAGGCGTTGATCAGACGCGCGATTTCTTTCTTCTTGAGCGCCTTGTTGATGTGATCGAACGTCAGGCCAGCCGGAAGAATCTCCGACATCAGCGCGCGCCCGACCGTCGTCGCTTCAACGAAACGCCGGCGCGGGGTCTTGACCCCGGTTTCACGGTCGAGATCGTGCTCGATCAGCCGCACCGAAATCCGTGTCCCAAGCTCGACCGCATCATTCAGATACGCCCGTTCGACTTCGCGCACATCGGCAAAGATCATCCCCTCGCCCTTGCCATTGACCTTGTCCCGGGTCGTGTAATACAGACCCAGCACGATGTCTTGGGACGGCACAATCGACGGTTCGCCGTTGGACGGGAACAGCACGTTGTTCGAGGCCAGCATCAGGGTCCGAGCCTCGAGCTGCGCCTCGAGCGACAACGGCCGTCAAAGTCGGCATTGAACGCGGCGCAAACGAGCGGGTGCAGCTGAATCGCCTTGCCTTCGACCAGTTGCGGCTCAAAGGCCTGAATCCCCAGGCGGTGGAGTGTCGGCGCCCGGTTGAGCAGGATAGGGTGCTCACGAATCACGTCTTCGAGGATGTCCCAAACGACGGGTTCTTGATTTTCAACAAACTTCTTCGCGGCCTTGATGGTGGTCGCGATGCCCATGGTCTCGAGCTTGTTGAAGATGAAGGGCTTAAAGAGCTCCAACGCCATCAACTTGGGCAAGCCGCACTGATGCAGTTTGAGCTGTGGTCCGACCACAATCACCGAACGGCCAGAGTAGTCGACCCGCTTGCCCAGCAAGTTCTGGCGGAAGCGCCCGCCCTTGCCCTTGATCATGTCAGCCAGCGACTTGAGCGGACGCTTGTTGGCGCCCGTCATGGCCTTACCGCGACGACCGTTATCGAGCAGCGAATCGACCGATTCCTGGAGCATGCGCTTCTCATTGCGCACGATAATTTCGGGCGCCTTGAGCTCGAGCAAGCGCTTCAAGCGATTGTTACGGTTAATCACGCGACGGTAGAGATCGTTCAAATCTGAAGTCGCAAAACGACCGCCGTCAAGTGGCACCAGCGGCCGCAATTCGGGCGGCAGCACTGGCAGCACTTCGAGCACCATCCAGTCGGGCTTGATGCCCGAGCGCTGGAACCCCTCCAGGACTTTGAGGCGCTTGGCGTATTTCTTGGTCTTGGCGTCCGAACGCGACTCTTTGAGGTCGATACGCAGTTGCTCGACCTCACGATCGACATCGATAGCGCGCAACAGTTCGCGCACGGCTTCCGCGCCCATCTGCGCCTTGAATTCGTCACCGAACTCTTCGGTCTTGGCCAGATAGTCGTCTTCCGTCATCAACTGGCCGCGTTTGAGCGGCGTCATCCCCGGCTCAACGACCACGAACGCTTCGAAGTACAGCACACGCTCGATGTCACGCAGCGCCATGTCGAGGACCATCCCCAGACGCGACGGGAGGGACTTCAGGAACCAGATATGGGCAGTCGGGCTGGCCAGCTCAATGTGGCCCATGCGCTCCCGGCGAACCTTGGCCAAGGTAACTTCAACGCCGCATTTTTCGCAGATGACGCCGCGATGCTTGAGGCGCTTGTACTTACCGCACAAACATTCGTAGTCTTTGATAGGCCCAAAGATCTTGGCGCAGAACAAGCCATCGCGTTCGGGCTTGAAGGTGCGGTAATTGATCGTCTCCGGCTTCTTGACTTCACCATAAGACCACGAACGAATCTTGTCGGGCGAAGCGAGGCCAATCCGGATCGCATCAAAATGCTCTTCCTGTTGTACCTGCTTG
>RFPW01000098.1 GCA_009925965.1 Betaproteobacteria bacterium | reverse complement strand
ACCACCCCTGTAACTGGCTTCTCAGTGCACTCCCATCGAGACCCCGCACCTCGTCCGGTGAAATCCCCAGCGCAGCCTGACGGCGAACAAACTTCCATTTGATTCGAAAGAATGGCTCCGCCGCATTCGCCGTCTCGGCAAGCTCCGCGACAGCCTCTGAGATGCCAAACAATGTGCCAATGAATTGTTCGAGCTCCGGACCGAGCGCGAGCAGTAATTCAGCCTCCGCGGCCCGACCTAAATTCCGAGGCTGGGAACGGCCCGCCAGTAACCGCTCTGCGAGAGTTGGATCTCGCTCGCGAAGTTGCTCGACAAAGGCTTCGTCGATCCGGGCTAAACCGCCTGCGCGGTAGAGATCCCTGAACGCTATCCCGAACGCCAGGACCTGGTTGGCATCGTCGACTGCGACAGTTTCCGCAGTCATATCAGGGGCTGTCTGATTGCGCGTGATTAAGCGTGGCGTGGCGTAACTTCGAGTGACTTAGCGCGCGAGATGCTGCAATTTTTCGGGTACGTCCTTCCAGTCGTCTGCGTCCGACAAAGACGGCTTAGTCCGGGTAATCGACGGCCACGTGCGTGCAAGCTCGAGGTTGAGCGCCGTGAACTTGACCTCGTTGGGATCGAGATCTTCTTCAGCTTTGATGGCGTTGACCGGACACTCGGGAATGCAGACTGCACAGTCGATGCATTCGTCGGGGTCAATGACCAACATGTTGGGACCTTCGCGAAAACAGTCCACGGGGCAGACGTCGACGCAATCGGTGTATTTGCAGCGGATGCAGGATTCGGTGACGACGTGGGTCATAGCGCAATGAGGGGTTCGTGGAACTGAATCTAAACCCGATTCTAACCGCGGAAACGGTGGGTAGTTCAGCACCTTCACCGGACTGTCACAGTTAGTCCGTAATGTCCGCAACAAATCCACCCATCCGACCGGACCCTGATTGGCCGCGATTCGCATTTCGAACCTTCGAAAGACCTACCCAGGCGGACGGCGCGCCGTGGATGGGATTTCATTAGCGATCGAGCCCGGCGAGATGGTCGCTTTGATCGGAGCGTCAGGTTCCGGAAAATCAACCTTGCTTCGGCAAATCAACGGCTTGGTGCTGGCGGACACTCACAGCGAGTCCGTGGTTGAGGTCTTTGGCGAAACCGTGCAACGCGCTGGGCGCCTTGATCCTGCGGTTCGTCAACGGCGCGCCGATATTGGATTTATTTTTCAACAATTCAATCTGGTGGAGCGATTGCCGGTGGCCACCAACGTATTGGTTGGTTTGTTGCCCAAAGTGCCCCTCTGGCGGGGTTTGCTTGGCCGCTTCAATCTTGCCGAGCGCGAGCAGGCGATCAAGGCACTGGATCGCGTGGGAATTGCGGAGCAGGCCTGGCAGCGCGCATCAACTTTATCGGGTGGGCAACAGCAACGGGCAGCGATCGCCCGGGCCTTGGTTCAAGGCGCACGAATCGTTCTCGCAGATGAACCGATCGCATCGCTTGACCCGGAGGCCTCGCGCCGGGTGATGGCATTACTGGCTGAGATCAATCGCGACCTGGGCGTAACGGTGGTCGTCTGCCTTCATCAGGTCGAGTATGCGCTACGGTTTTGTCCGCGGGTGATCGCCCTTCGTGAGGGTCGAACCCTATTTGACGGCCCCTCGAAAAACCTCGATCCCGCGCTGCTGGCCGAGGTGTACGGCAGTGAATTCGGGGTGCACAGTGAACTCGAAATTCGTAGAGAAGTCGGAGTGGGTAACCAAACCGACTCCATGTTTGTTCATCCTCCTGGAGTTGTTTCATGAATCGTCATCATTTCCTGAAATCTGTCGCAGGTCTCGTAACGGCAGTCGGATTGTTTGGCCCCGTGACCGCGATGGCTCGCGATGTCGCCTTCGGCATCATCTCGACCGAATCCGCGCAAAACCTGCGCGCCGCCTGGGCCCCAGTACTTGAGGACATGCAAAAACGGACCGGGCTCAAAGTCGAAGCGTTCTTCGCGCCCGACTATGCCGGCATCATCGAAGCGATGCGCTTTAACAAAGTGCAAGTTGCCTGGTACGGCAACAAATCTGCCATGGAAGCGGTTGATCGTTCCAATGGAGAGGTGTTTCTGTCGACCGTTGGCAAGGACGGTGCCGAGGGTTATTACTCGCACCTGGTGACCCATAAAGACAGCCCATTGAAGTCGCTCGACGACGTGGTGCGAAACAGCAAATCGCTTACGCTTGGTAATGGCGATCCCAATTCGACCTCGGGTTTTTTGGTGCCGGGATACTACGCATTCGCGAAGAACAAAATCGATCCGAAGCGGGATTTCAAACTCGCCCGATCGGCTAACCACGAGGCCAATCTGCTGGCGGCAGCCAACAAGCAGGTCGACGTTGCCACCAACAATAACGAAAGTATGGATCGCCTAAAGCTCACCAACCCCGCGAAGTACGACGAGGTTAAGGTGATCTGGACGTCGCCGATGATTCCGGCGGACCCGCTGGTATGGCGCAAGGATCTCGACGCTGATACAAAAAAGAAAGTGCGCGACTTTTTTGTGGCCTACGGTAAACAAGGGGCTGAGGTTACCCGTGAAAAGGACGTTCTGAAGACGCTCGGGATGTCGGGATTCAAATCCGCCAATGACAGCCATCTTGTGCCGATTCGCCAGCTCAGCTTGTTCGCAGATCGCTTGAAAGTTGAGAATGACACGCAAATGTCGGACAGTGATCGTGCAGCCAAGCTAGCCGAGTTTGATCGCAAGCTGGCCGATCTGGCCACACAGGGTCGTTGAGCCGTGATCGAGGCGCTTCGATTGTCTGCGTTGGTTAACCCCCCTCGGCGTGAGTGGGGCGGGTTAATCGGCTGGGCAATTCTTTGCGCCTTGCTGGGGCTGAGCTGGGAGATGCGCCCGGCCGAGCTCTTGCGCGACTCCGGCAACATGGCGACGTACCTGCGCGATTTTTTTCCGCCTGACTTTCGAGACTGGCGGATTTATCTGCACGAAATGATCGTGACGCTCGAGATTGCCCTCTGGGGAACAGCGCTCGCGGTCATTCTCGCGGTTCCTTGTGGGTTGGCGTCTTCGGCCAATATCGCGCCGGTCTGGGTCTACCAGCCGATGCGCCGCCTCATGGACGCCACTCGCGCCATCAATGAAATGGTGTTTGCGCTCCTGTTTGTGGTGGCAGTGGGGCTTGGGCCTTTCGCCGGGGTGTTGGCCCTGTTTGTTCACACCACCGGCATTCTGGCGAAACTTTTTTCGGAGGCCGTTGAAGCGATCGACCCCCATCCGGTCGAGGGGATTCGAGCCACGGGTGCCACGCCGCTGGCCGAAATTGTATTTGGAGTGCTTCCGCAGGTTATGCCGCTCTGGATTTCTTACACTCTGTACCGGTTCGAATCGAACGTCCGCTCGGCTGCAGTCGTCGGGATCGTCGGCGCGGGGGGCATCGGTGCGCTGCTGTGGGACGTGATCCGGGGTTTTCAGTACGCCCAGACCATGGCCATCATGATCATGATTGTCGTGACGGTGAGTGTTCTGGACCTTCTGTCAGCGCGTATCCGTAGAACCTTGATCTGAGTGCTTTGGGGGTCCTGAAGTGCCTTCAGGACCTTGCAAGCGCCCGCGCAATCACCTGCGCCACATGGAGCGCTTCGCGCGGGGTTCCATTCGCAATTTGATGACGGCAACTCGTCCCATCAGCCACAATCAGTGTGTCTGGGGCCGCATCACGCACCGCTGGCAAGAGATCCAGTTCAGCCATCGCGCGCGAGATGCCCGCATGCTCTTGTTCATATCCAAATCCCCCGGCCATCCCGCAACACGAACTCGTGATCGCCTCGACCTTCAGGTCTGGGATTAGGCGCAACGCTTCTAAGACCGCATCAAAGGCGCCGAACGCCTTTTGGTGGCAATGACCGTGCACAAGGGCTCGAGTCTGCGGGAGTGCCTTCAGTGGCAACGGATCGGTCTTTTGACGGATAACCAACCATTCCTCGAATAAAAGCGCATTGCCCGCCAACTGTTGCGCGAGCGCCCTTAACCGTTCGCCATCGGCTTCCTGATCCCAGCGGTGGACCAGAAATTCATCGCGGAGCGTTAGCAAACAAGACGGCTCGAGGCCGACCACAATGGCCCCAGCTTCCAAAGCCGGTGCGAGCGCCCGCAGCGTTCGGGCTGCCTCGGCACGCGCTTCTGCCACGAGACCGGCGGCCAGAAACGTGCGTCCACAGCAGAGAGGACGGGTTTCAGTAGCGGTTTTCGAAACTTGAACCATGCATCCGGTCGCCTCCAACACGGTCCGTGCGTCGGCAAGAATCTCTGGATCAAAATGGTTGTTAAACGTATCGGCCCACAGAATGACCTGGGGTTTCTGGGCGGCGTCGATCGGGGCCAGATGGGAAGTGCTAAACGGCTGTGCTGACCACGTTGGCAGGGGTGTTTGAGCGCTCAATCCCAACCAGCGCTCGGTCAGACGAGCAAGTAGCGGAATGTGGTTGCGCATGCGAATCAGCGCTGTAGCCAGCGGTGCAATCCGGCTGACTGTTCCCGCGTAATGCGGCAGAAAGGCGAACAACCGATCGCGCACGCTCAGGCCATGGCGTAAGCCCCACTGCTGGCGAAATTCGATTTTCATCTTCGCCATGTC
The DNA here is from genome assembly GCA_009925965.1 of Betaproteobacteria bacterium. GTDB lineage: Bacteria > Pseudomonadota > Gammaproteobacteria > Burkholderiales > Burkholderiaceae_E > RFPW01. Next base: position 3,026 of record RFPW01000098.1, on the reverse strand, counting down.
GACCCCGGTCGGGCATTCCCGACGACAGGCCTTGCACGACACACACAGGCTCATGGTTTGGGCCATGTGCTCCGATGTCATCGCATCATCACCAAGGTGCCCATCGAGGGCCTGACGTAGCGTGTTGGCGCGACCGCGGGTGAGATGTTGCTCATCACGGGTGACCCTGAAACTCGGGCACATGGTCCCGGCATCAAACTTTCGGCAATGGCCATTGTTGTTGCACATCTCGACCGCCTTCGCGAATCCGAGCGTGGGGTCGCCGCCTGTCCCTGGGGGGGTGAGCAGCACGGTGCCGTCGACTCGTCCACCCGACCGTTCAGCGGCCGCGGGCAATTGGTCCCGAGGGATAGACGGGTCGTTACGGACGTTCCATGTCGACCAGTCAAGACTGGGGCTGAAGGCAAGGGGCGGCGTTGCGGCAGGAGCAACCCGAAACAGCGACTCGTCGTCCATTTTCGATCCCCGGACAATCTTGCCGGGATTGAGTAGCCCCGTTGGGTCGAAGGCATCCTTGACGGCCTCAAATGCGCGGGTGAGTTCAGGGCCAAATTGCCAGCCAACCCATTCGGTACGGACCAGACCATCTCCATGTTCGCCACTGAAAGCGCCTTTTAACCGGCGTACCAATGCGCTGGCTTCCTCGGCGATGGCGCGCATCTTCACACTGTCGCCACGACGCAGATCGAGGATGGGGCGCACATGCAAGGTGCCAACCGAAGCGTGGGCATACCAGGTCCCTTGCGTGCCGTGGCGCTCGAAACATGCGGTCAATTCCGCTGTGTATTCGGCCAGATGCTCCAGGGGTACCGCACAATCTTCGATAAAAGAGATGGGCTTTCCGTCGCCCTTCATCGACATCATGAGGTTCAGCCCCGCCTTGCGAACCTCCCACAACATTTTTTGGGCGCGTTCATCCGGCATCTCAACGACCGATCCAGGCAGTCCGAGATCACTCATGCAGACACCGAGTCGACCTAGCGCGGCCAGCTGTTGGTCAGTTGATTCGCCGGCGAATTCAACCAGGAGAATGGCCTGCGTCTGGTTGTTCAGCAGCGCCCCTTCAATCACTGGACGAAACGACGGATTGGCCCGTGCAAGGTCGATCATGGTTCGATCGACCAGTTCGACCGCGGTCGGCCCGAGCCGAACGATTTCGGCGGTGCATTGCATCGCCTGCTGGAAACTCGGGAAATTCACGACCCCGAGCACGCGCGCTTGGGGCAGCGGAGACAGATGCAGATGAAGCCTTCGCGAAACCGCCAAAGTCCCTTCGCTACCCACCAGGAGTTGCGCGAAATTCAGCGATCCGGGCTCTGCAATGTGGGTCCAGTAAGGTCGCTCGGCAATCGATGGCTGCTTGTTTAGCGTCGCCAGGATATCCAGGTTATAGCCGCCAACACGACGCAAAATGCTCGGCCAATGGCTTCGCATGGCGTCCTGCGCGCCATGTCCGATCTCGTAGAGACGCGTAATGAGTTCACGCACACGCTGGCTGCCAATTTGCATCGCGCCGGGCCGACCATCACCACGCTCGAACTCACCAAAAAATTGATGCGTTCCATCGGCCAGAATTGCATCGATTCCGAGAACGTGATGAACCATGTTGCCGTAGGCCAGTGAACGGCTACCGCAAGAGTTGTTTCCTGCCATGCCGCCGAGGGTGGCTTGCGCGCTGGTCGAAATGTCGATCGGGTACCAGAGGCCGTGTGGCCGCAACCGGGCGTTCAGTGCATCTAAAGTGATCCCGGGTTGTACCTCGACGCGGGCCGTCTCGGTTTCCAGATTGATCACATTGCGCAGAAACTTACTGCAATCGACCACGAGACCTGCGCCGACCGTTTGGCCGCATTGCGAGGTGCCCGCGCCGCGCGTTACGATTGGGACGTGATGCTCGCGTGCGATGTCAACAACGGTGGTCAAATCCTCTTCGGTCTGCGGGACAACAACCCCAATCGGCCTGACCTGATAAATCGACGCATCGGTCGCGTAGCGCGCCCGACTGAACGCATCGAAATGTACTTCGCCCGCGAGTTCCCGCCTGAGATGCTTGGCCAGATCGCCACGCCCCATCGAGCGGTCGACCACGGACGACAGAAAAACGCGGCGGGGTGGAGGAGCGTTCATGGGCATCAATCGGTTAGGCTGACGACATATTGTGCCCGTGCAGGGCTGGTGGCCCCGGATTGGCACCTCGTTGGCCGCGATTTGGTTTTCTGTTTGGCTTTATTTTTGGAGTAATTGAATGTCTGAGCGTCACCCGGCTGGGCGGCATTTTTTGCAAATCCCAGGCCCATCTCCCATTCCTGACCGCATTTTGCGCGCGACCAACCGCCAGGTGATCGACCATCGGGGCCCCGAATTTGCCACCCTCGGTTTGACGGTTCTGGCCGGGATGCAACGGATCTTCCAGACCCGTCATCCGATCATCATTTATCCCTCATCAGGGACCGGTGCCTGGGAAGCGGCTTTGGTGAACACGTGTTCGCCAGGCGATCGGGTGTTGATGGTCGAGACGGGGCATTTTGCGATTCTTTGGAAAAAGATCGCTGAACGTTTAGGGCTGCTGCCCGAGTTCATTCCCGGGGACTGGCGTCACGCGATCGACCCCGCCCAGATTGCGCAACACCTTGCGGCCGACAGCGCGCACACCATCCGCGTCGTTGCCTGTGTTCATAACGAAACTGCGACTGGAATCACCAGTGATATCCAGGCGATTCGAGCGGCGATTGATTCCGTGGGGCATCCTGCCTTATTAATGGTCGACACGATTTCGGGCCTGGGGGCGATGCCTTATCAGCACGACGCATGGGGCGTGGACGTGAGCATCGCGGGATCGCAAAAGGGACTCATGATGCCGTCGGGCCTCTCGTTCCATGCGCTGAGTCCAAAGGCTCTCGAAGCGTCCAAGTCAGCTCGGCTGCCCCGTGGTTATTGGGCCTGGGATGAAATTCTGGCAGCGAACGTACGTGGTTTTTGGCCCTCAACACCATCAACCAACTTGTTTTTCGGGCTCGTCGAGGCGA
>RFPW01000097.1 GCA_009925965.1 Betaproteobacteria bacterium | reverse complement strand
ATGGACTTGACCAAGGCTTGCACCGCTCTGGCCCGGCTACTGCCCCGGCGCGCAACCAGCACATTGCCATCGACTCGAGCCGAGATTGCCAGGAGTTCAGGGGCTTCCGATGCTGCTGGCGTATCCAGAATGATCACTTGATGCAGCTCGGCGGCATGCCGAAGAAGCTCGCCAAATCGAGGTCCCACGAGAAGGTCGGCTGCATTGGGGGGCTCGCCGCCACACGGAATCAGACTGAGCGAGCGCATGGGCTCGATCTGAATCTTGGCACCGGACGACGGACGCCCGGAGAGAATGGTCGAAAGCCCCACGCTGCCGTCCAGTCCAAACATGCGGTGGAGTCGACCGCGGCGCATGTCTGCATCAATGAGCAGGACCTCCAGACCCGTTTGGGCGAAGACCACTGCGAGATTGGCAGCAAGAAAACTGCGCCCCTCGGCGCGGGCAACGCCAACGAGAGCGACAGTGCGGGGCTCGGATGGACCTTGTGCGCCCCAGCGCAGCATCAGTTGGTCCCGAAGTTCGCGCAAGTCGTCTAAAACGGGATGAAAGGACTCGTGCGCTGCAATCACCTCGCGATCAATTCGGTGCTCTCCCGGAATGACGAGCGGCAGATCAAACTGATAGGCCAGGATCGCTTTTAGATCTTCGGGTCGCACGAGGCCCAGAATAATCGCGGCTTCCCCAAATCGCATTCCGGAGGCCCGCGCATGACAGACGATTCGATCAATTTCCTCGTCATTGAGTAGTCCCGCCTCTCGCAGAATCAGGCCGAGTGGTTGATCGCGCGCCACCCCTGTCTGAGTCACCCGGCTTAGTCGATTTGAAGAGTGCTGAACGCTCAGGTCCACCGGTCCATTCATTCCTGTGCTCCTGAGCATCATCAAGTCAACGAAGAAGGCGAAACCCCAAGGTGCAGGGGGCGTCTGCCGACAACCCGGATCCGCCCGATCACAGGACCTGGCAAGACGTTTTCCAAGTCCTCCAGGGTACGGATGCGTTGATCGGAAAATTCGAGCAGCAGGACGCCGAGGAAGCCAAGAATCAGGCCGAGAAAGGCTCCCACGAGACCGTTCAGCGTCAAATTGGGGCTCGCGGGCTTGAGAGGTTCGACGGCTGGATTCAGGGTCACCACGTTGCCCTGGGTCGATCGGCTCTCAAGACCCGCCTGATTGAGCCTCTGCAGGCTCTGGTCATACGCCCGCTGGGCATTATCGAGATCGCGCTCAAGTACTCTGAGTTCATCGCGACTTTGCTTCATCGCCATCACCCGGCCACGCTGCGAATCAAGGGCAGTCCGCGCCTCGAGCTCTCGCCGTTCGGCCACCGAATAATTCTTGGAAATACTGCTGGCGACCGTATCAATTTCCTGAAGCACCCGAGTACGGGTCGCGTCAAGCTCTTGCTGCAATTTTAAAATCTCAGGGTGGTTGCGGCCGTAAACTGCAGAGAGCTCACGCTGACGGGCCTCAAGGCGCGCCTGATTGGCCTTGAGTTGCTGGACCAGCGGGTTCTGAAGAATTTCGGGTAGATCTGAGGCCACCCCGCGACTCAGAGATTCGACCGCAAGTTGACGACGCTTAGCAGCCTCGCCGGTTTGGGCGGATAAGCCGACCATCTGGGTCGAGAGCTCGAGGAGTCGGGCGCTTTCAACATCAAAGCGCTCGTCGGAAGAAAAAATGCCCTTGGCACGCTGGTAATCCGTTACCCGCCGCTGAGTTTGATCGAGCCGTTCACGCAGCAACTGAACCTGCTCCGCAAACCAGATTCGGGACTGTTTGGCTGGCGCGATACGAATTTCAATCTGGGTCTCGACGTAGGCCTGGCCAAAAGCATTGGCAATTGAGGCTGCACTTGCGGCGCTGCCAGCCGTGGCAGTGATCGACAAAACCGACGAATCGCGTGTCGGTCGGACATCCAGGCGTCGCAGCAAGCCATCTGCAACCCATTGCCGAATCGCCCCCCGGCCCTGAGTTTCTTTTTGCCAGGCCGCTGCGGTTTCAGGCGAATCCGTCAGACCCAGTGCATCCACCACCCTGAGCGCAACTTTCTGGCTGGTCAGGATTTCGACTTGGGTCGACAGATAGGCCTGCATCATCGCGGCCGGAAGGGCTGGCCCCGACACCGGATTGGTTGCACCCAGATCCAAGAGCACCTGTGTGCTGGCGAGATAGGTGGGTTTGCGGGTGAAACCGAACCCAAGGGCACCACCTAATACAATGAGGGTTGTGAGTACGATGACCCACCAACGGGCCTGAACAATCATCAACAGCTGACGTGGATTCATGAGGTTCTCCGAATCACCGAGTTCATGGTGAGCACGCCACTCAGAACAGACTCTCACGAAGGAAAATCAAGTCAGACGCTCGAACGGCTTCGTCGAGTCGGGGTTCGGATACGCGAACCTCGCCGCGATCGTCCCGGCGAAACACCCTCAGGCCCCGGTCAGTACCGCGTAAGGTCAGCCCTCCCCCTTTTGCAACGGCTTGAGCAAGCGTCATCCCGCGTTCAATGGGATACATCCCGGGACGCTGTACCTGCCCGTAGACGTAATAAACGGGAGCGCGGTGAACATAAATGGAATCACCAGACCGCAATGGAATGTCCTGTTCGAACTTCCCCGCGATGAAGATTTCATTCAGATCGATTTCCAAGCGTCTGGGTGCACCGGTCTGCGCCGTGGTGATGACCACTCGATCGCCCCCGCCCTCCGAAACCCCACCCGCAAGGGCGAGCACCTCGGACAGGCGCATGGTCTGGGCATCCATCGGGTAGCGCCCCGGGCGGTTCACGTTGCCCAAAACTGAGACTTGCTGGCTCCGAAACTGACTCACCTGAATCGAAACTTGCGGATCTCGCAAGAAGCCCCCTTCCTGTAACCCCCGAGCAATCAAACGCTCGGCTTGATCGGTACTCAGACCACCCACTTGAAGCGTACCCAAGAGGGGAAAGGTAATCCGACCGGAATCAGCGATACGGGACTCAATCGATAGGTCCGGGTGCTGAAACACCATGATTTTCAGGACGTCGCCTGATCCCAGGGGGTAGTCGCCGTTTGAGCGTTGCTCGGCGAGTGGCGGCAAGGCCTCGACGGACAGCGCTCGAGGCGGCGCTGCGTTGGCCGTTGGCATCACGAGCCAAAAGACAAAGCAGGTTGAAACGCTGCAGGAGTGGGCAAGGGATTGGAGAAATGACCGGCGCAATGGAACCTCCAGTGGTTCCATTGAGTCTCGTTGGCGAGCCCACGTAATGCTGTGCGGAATTTAGCTCGTGGAGCCCGACTCAACCAACCTCGGGGCCTGCCGGCCATAAACGGGCCGCCCCGCGGACGCCGGACGAATCACCATAGCGCGCCGTCACGATGCGGGTCTCAACCCAATCCGAAAAGATCCAGGGCGCCCAGCGCGCCTGCAATCGGGTCGGCAAATCACGGATCTTGCTGAGCCCGCCGCCCAATACGATGACATCCGGATCGAGCACATTGACGATCGAGGCCAGCGCCCGCGCGCACCGATCAAGCCAGAGATCAAGAGCCCCGATGGCGAGCGAATCCCCGGCTTCAGCAGCGGTCTCGAGGGCAATGGCATCGGCGATTGGCGAATACGAAGCGGCAAGAGCCGGTCCACTCAACCAGGTTTCGAGGCAGCCCCTGCGACCACACCAGCATGGTGGGCCATCCCATTCCGCGGAAGTCGGCCAAGGTAAGGGGTTGTGTCCCCATTCACCGGCGATACGGTTACGTCCGGAGACCAGTTGTCCATTGACGACGACGCCGCCCCCAACACCCGTCCCGAGGATGACTGCAAATGCCACCGCTGCGCCCTGAGCCGCACCATCGGTGGCTTCGGACAGCGCAAGGCAATTGGCATCGTTTTCAATTCGAACTGAACGCCCCAGCAATCGCTCAAGATCCGCTTGCAGTGGCTGGCCATTGAGACAGGTGGAATTGGCATTACGGACCCTGCCCGACTGAACCGATAGGGAGCCTGGAATACCCAGACCGACCGTCGCGCGACAGGCCAAATCAGCTTCCGCCGCAGCGATCAGATCGATGATCGCCCGCAGGGTCGCGGCGTAGTCCCCCTGCGGCGTTGCGATACGACGCCTGAGCCGTTCCTGTTCCGATGAGTCGAGGGCAACCACTTCGATCTTGGTTCCCCCGAGATCCAAACCCAGTCGCATTAGCCCTCGCCTGCGGCAGATGGCCCGGGCTCAGGGGCCTTTTTCTCACCGATTCGGCCCTCGGTTCCGGCCAACAGTTTCGCCAGATTAGTCCGGTGCCTAGCGATTAGCAGCGCGCCAATTACCGCGACAATAAGAACGACCGGCTGCCGGCCGAAGAGGAGCCAGGCCCAGAGCGGTGCGAACACGGCAGAGATGATTGCGGCGAGGGACGAGAGCCTAAAAAAGGCCGCGATCAGCAACCACGTCGCCAGCGTCCCAAGCCCGAGCCAGAGGTTAAGGCCCAGCAGGACACCCGCAGCCGTTGCAACCCCCTTACCACCCCGGAACTTCAAAAAAACCGGAAACAAGTGTCCGAGAAACGCAAACAACCCGACGAGGGCAACCGATGTTGCGTCGAGCCCCCATTCCGGCCCCCATTCCAGCCCAACCCGCTGCGCCAACGCGACAGCCACCCAGCCCTTCGCAGCGTCGCCCACAAGCGTCGCTAACGCAGCCACTTTGTTGCCAGAGCGCAAAACGTTGGTGGCACCGGGATTGCCAGACCCGTAGGAGCGAGGATCTGAGAGACCCATTGTTCGGCTGACCAGCACCGCGAAGGAAACTGAGCCAATCAGGTACGCAAGAAGGTACGCAACACTGTTGACCAATTCGATTTCCATGAACGAATTCTAGCGCCCCAATGAAAAAAGCCCCGACCAGTTGCCTGGCGGGGCTTCGCGAACGTTTTGCGAAGTCAGCTCAAATTCAGCTCGCTGAAATCAGCCGCCCCCGACTGTCAACGACCCAGGTGAAGCCGTCCCACCGAATCGTGACCTGCGCATTGGCCTGAGTGACCACGGGCGCGGCGCTGTTACAGCCAAAATCAAAATGCATCGGCAGCACGGCGCTTGTAACGGCCGAGGGCGCCGTCCATTTCATCTGATACGTCCCCATGAGCGAACCGTAGCCACTGACCGCCATATCGGGGATTTTGGCCTGACTGAAACCCCACCAGGTTGGGCTCTGGGTGGCCGCAACCGGCTGAATACATAGCGCTCCCCGATCTGTGGTGACCTGCGCGCGACCGCTCCCCAGTGTGGTCGCAGCGCCAGGCACGTGCAGGTTGTATTCCCAACGACGGCCCGAAGATGCCCCTAACTGATCCACCGTAATGAAGGATCCATCGGGTGCGGCAACGATGGTCCGAGTGGCCTGGTTCATGCCGCTTGGATAGGCCTTTTGGGCGTCTCCGCTGGTCAGGGTGTAACCCGCTGCATTGCGCTTGAATGCGGTGATTTGGCCCTTTGCCGCCAGGCTGCCTGCCACTTGGCCAACCCCGCCGTCATAGGTGATCGCGTTGTGGGCCTTGGTCTGAACATACCAAGCCTTATATTGAGGCGACCAATAAGAATCATCGACTCCGCTGTTGATGAACGTTCTCTTCGATCCAACGTTCAGGATGAATGAGTTCTGATCAGCATGCCCATGATTGACCGATCCATACGGGCTAGAGCGGAAGTAAAGGGAAGCGCGCTTGGTATCGGCGAGATCGGTCTGGATTGAAACCACGCCGACATCCGAGAACACCTCGGCCTTGGGCGGGACAAAGCCGGTTGGGACCGAGGATCCAATGAAAGGCGCTGCGACCAGCCAGTAGTTGGATCGATCCACCCCGGTCAGGCGGTCGGCTTTCCACTTGACCAATGGCACATCCACGCGACGCGCCAATGCGACAAAGTTGGTGGTGTCTTCGCGGAAGGATTCGGACTCGTCGCCAAATGCCCCGGTCGGTGCTCCAGGCGGGAACATATGGGTCAAGAAGACGCCAAAATTGCGACCCCAGGGCTTTTTCCAGATGTCGATCCCGGAAGCGTCTCGCAACGCGTCAGAGGCCGACATTTGCGCAAGCACATAACTGGCATAGGCTGAGCCATTGGCGAATCCGCCCTCTTCGCCCCCCCAAGGGTTGGTCAACTTGGCAAACAGCGGAATCGCTTCCTGGGCCCAACTATCGAACTGCGCACCTTCACCCGCCATCACTGCAGTAGCGGCGGCGATATGTCCCAAGATCGTGTAGCCATGAGAATCGTAGGGTAGATTTTCGAGAGCACGACTGGCAACCAGTTCATCGAACGGACCTTTAAGGCGTGTCTGGACCACGGACCGAATCAGCGTTCGATTGGCATCGGTCAACACGTCATAGCAACGGTCGAACATCAACGCCAGGGCGGACGCAATGTAGCGGTTAACCTGATCCTGCTCTTTGTGACTGGTTGCGCCATTGGGGTTCCAGCCCGCCAACAAGATCGCGCGCCGAGCCGAGTCCTTGAGAAGGGCCGTATCCCCTTTGATGCGGGCAACCAAGGCTTCTTCGACCATATAGTCCAGGGAAGGATTAACCTTTCCGGGCATCGAGGTATAGACGGATTCCCCGCCACTACTGGGATAAACAGTGGGTTCCGATACAAAATTCGAACCCACATTGCCCTTGACCCGGGTATACCAAGTGGCGAGATCGGTCGTACGCTCGGTGCGAATCCGCGACGCCCATTGCGCATCAAAATTGCCATTACCGGGCAGACTTCGCGGCCGGGCCCGGGCCTTGATGTTCGCCATCAGGACGTCGCCCGATGGAATCCGGAATTCGGTCGTATCGGTGGCAACGGTGAAGGTCCGCCAGCTGCTCGCCGAGCCCAAGGGATTTCCGGTGCTATTAAGTGGCTGTACCCGCCACTGATAAACACCTGCCGGGAATGTGGCGGTCCACCACTGCGCCCAATTACCCCGCACCACCTTCGGCCAAATCCCCATCGCACCGCTCACGTCGAGTCGATAGGAAGCAGCGCCAGAGACCGCTGGCCACGAGAATTCGGGCGGCGACTGCCGGGTAATCCCACCGTGTACGGGCGCTGCCGGCGCAGACTGGACCGGTGCGGCGCTGATCCAGTCGGGGGCAAGTACCGTAAGAGGGGGATCTGGCAGTGCGAGCGATTTGCTGACGGGGCCGGATTGACCCACGCTCGGGTCACCAGCGATGGCCTGTGGCCCTGGGTCAAACATCGGCGCGGGGTCCTGCGGCGTTTGAGTCGCTGGCAATTCGGATACTGGCGCAAGCGCCAACTCGAGTCGATTATCGGTCAGGTCCCCAGCATGGTGGTCAATCGGATTACCTGCCGCGTCGGTTGCGGGGGTGTCGGCCTTAACTTCAGGCGCTGAAGTCGCTGCGCCGGTGTCGGTTGACGTAGGATCGCCTCCACCACCGCAGGCGGCCAGTGCGACACAGATTGAAGCAGTTGCGGAGATCACGGCAAATGAGGGCGCGGTGAAGTCAGATTTCTTGGATGGAATAGAAGACACGAGACTCATCCTGCATAGAAAGGAAGGAGTCCCGAATTTGCGCCAACTCAGGGTTGGTTATGGATACCACCAAGCCGGAGGATTTAACCCTACATCGGAAGGCCCCGAATGAGCGACCGCTCGTGACGATTGGTCGACCACCGGTTTATTAATGAAGCCAGCGT
>RFPW01000096.1 GCA_009925965.1 Betaproteobacteria bacterium | reverse complement strand
TCCGACCAATCGGCGCAAGATCATGGTGTTGGGCGGCGGACCCAATCGTATCGGGCAGGGCATTGAGTTTGACTACTGCTGCGTCCATGCCGCCTTTGCGCTGCGCGAGGATGGCTTTGAGACCATCATGGTCAATTGCAACCCCGAAACGGTGTCGACCGACTACGACACCAGCGATCGACTCTACTTCGAGCCGCTGACCCTCGAAGATGTCCTCGAAATTGTCGCCCTCGAAAAACCCGAGGGCGTCATCGTGCAGTACGGGGGGCAGACGCCCCTGAAGCTGGCTCTCGCGCTCGAGGCCAATGGCGTGCCAATTATCGGCACGAGTCCCGAGTCAATCGATATAGCGGAGGACCGTGAGCGCTTCCAGCGACTTCTCGAAAAACTCGAACTACGCCAACCGCCCAACCGGACGGCGCGTACCGAGGCCGAGGCCACCACCCTTGCGACCGAGATCGGCTACCCGCTGGTCGTGCGACCCAGTTATGTATTGGGTGGGCGCGCGATGGAGATCGTGCATGACCGCAAAGATCTCGAGCGTTACATGCGCGAGGCGGTCAAAGTTTCGAATGACAGCCCGGTGCTTCTGGACCGTTTTTTGAACGACGCTATCGAAGTCGATGTCGATTGTGTCGCCGACGGCAAACGCGTCTACATTGGCGGCGTAATGGAGCACATCGAGCAGGCTGGCGTCCATTCGGGGGACTCCGCGTGCTCGTTGCCCCCGTTCTCCCTTGAATCGGATCTGGTGATCGAAATTCAGGAGCAGACGGCGCAAATGGCACGGGCCCTGCACGTGGTCGGCCTGATGAACGTGCAGTTCGCGGTTCAGCGAGATGGCGATGGCCGCGCGACCGTTTTTGTCCTTGAAGTTAATCCTCGAGCTTCACGGACCGTGCCTTTCGTCTCGAAGGCGACGGGTATGCCGTTGGCTAAGATCGCGGCCCGTTGCATGGCTGGGATCTCGCTTGATCAACAAGGCATTGGCGCCGAGGTCGTGCCGCCCTATTTTTCGGTTAAAGAGGCGGTGTTCCCATTCGTCAAATTCCCTGGGGTCGACACCTTGCTGGGCCCAGAGATGAAATCGACGGGTGAAGTCATGGGGGTCGGGCACAGCTTTGGCGAGGCGTTCGTGAAGAGCCAGTTGGGGGCTGGCGTGCGCCTGCCCAGCGGAGGGACAGTGTTCATCAGCGTTAAGCAGGGCGACAAACCCCGTGCCGTTCAGATTGCGCGCGAACTACATGACCTCGGCTTCAAGCTGGTCGCGACCCGCGGGACCGCCTCTGCGATCACGGCGGCGTCGATTCCAGTCGCCGCGGTGGCCAAGGTCCAGGAAGGTCGGCCGAATGTGGTCGATTTGCTCAAGAATGGGGAAATTGCGCTTGTGATCAATACCGTCGATGAGCGCCGTTCCGCAATTGCTGACTCCAGGGCGATTCGGACCACTGCCCTGGCTCAGCGCGTCACCTACTACACCACGATCGCCGGAGCCCGTGCCGCAGTCGAGGGTATGCGGCATTTGCGTGGTCTTGAAGTTTATTCACTGCAGGCCCTGCACGCTGGTTTGCAGGGATAAGGAGTCACTAGCATGGCAACTATTCCATTGACTGTCCGCGGCGCTGAACTCCTTCGACAGGAATTGCATCGGCTCAAACATGTCGAGCGCCCCAGCGTCATCGCAGCTATTTCGGAAGCGCGCGCCCAGGGCGATCTTTCTGAAAATGCGGACTACGATGCTGCCAAAGAGCGCCAGGGCTTCATCGAGGGGCGCATCCTTGAACTTGAATCCAAACTGTCCAATGCTCAGGTCATTGATCCCAAAACGGTCAATGCGGATGGCAGGGTAGTGTTTGGGTCCACCGTCGATCTCGAAGACCTCGACGCCGGGAAGCAGGTGACCTACCAGATTGTGGGCGATGACGAGGCGGACATCGCCCAAGGACTGATTTCAGTGTCCAGCCCGATTGCCCGTTCCTTGATTGGCAAGTCGCCGGGCGATGTCGCGGTCGTCCTGGCACCCGGCGGTCGGCGCGAATATGAAATTCTGGACGTCCGCTATCTCTGAGTCGTTGTAACGCTCGAGTTTCAACCGTTAGCCTTTAACCATCTCGACGGCGACGAAAAGCTGGCGCACCGGGTGACGCCGCTCTCGGAGCGTGGCCGGGGCGGGGCGGGGCCGCATCGCGGACGGCGAAGCGCCCCGAACCTGTCTGGGGTCGGTCTCCAAACTGGCGGCGTGGGGCAGCATCTCGGTCGCCAAACGGGCGCGCTGCCGGTGGTCGGGAATCTGTGGCGTTCCGCTCGCCGCGTTCCGGCGGGCGGCCCCGAGGTGCGGTGGCATTTCGAATGGGGCCGCGCCAACGCCCCGGCGTAACGGGTTCGGTCCGCGGACGCAATGTGATGCGCTCTCGGGGCGGGGCCTCGGGCAGTTTTCGGTAAACGATCAGCAACTTGCCGATGGCCTGGACCGCTTGGACCCCAAGTTGTCGACATATCGAGTCCAACAGGACCTGGCGCTCGTCACGGTCGGCGTCTAGCAGCCGGATCTTGATCAGACTGTGGGCATTCAAGGCCCGATCAATTTCAGCGAGTACCGGTTCGGTCAAGCCGGCCCCGCCGATCATGACCACGGGCTTTAGCGGGTGGGCTTTAGCGCGGAGCGCTTGCCGTTGCACCGGCGTTAATGCCGGTGTGAGGAAGAAGGGCGTCGATGGTTTGTCGGCGACGGGCGCGGGACTTGAATCTGGGAAAGCGTCATCATTCATGTCTGCATTGTAGTGGGGGACGCCGAGTGGCGAAGAATCGATTCAGCAAAGCCTGGCTGCACGACCATATCAACGATCCGTATGTAAAGCTGGCCCAGAAGCATCAGTACCGTTCACGAGCGGCATTTAAGCTGATTGGGATCGATGATGAAGAGCGCCTCATCCGCCCCGGAATGACTGTGGTTGATCTGGGCGCTACGCCCGGTAGTTGGTCCCAGGTCATTCGGGAACGACTTGGGGGAGGGGCGCAGGGGGAAGTCCGCGGCCGAATCTTTGCCATCGATATTTTGCCGATGGAGCCGGTTGCTGACGTGACTTTCCTCAACGGTGATTTTCGCGACGATGCGGTTTTGGCGCAATTTGAGTCCTTGCTTCAGGGCGCCCCGGTTGATTTGGTTCTCTCCGATATGGCCCCAAATCTCTCGGGCGTCGGTCTGGCAGACGCCGCACGGATGTCGCATGTGGTCGAGCTCGCCCTGGAGTTCGCGCAACGCCACCTGCAGCCGACCGGTTCCCTGCTGGTGAAATGCTTCCACGGTAGCGGTTATAGCCAATTGGTCGAGCGCTTCAAGGAGACTTTCGTTCGAGTCGTCCCCAAAAAGCCGAAAGCGTCAAGAGACGCGTCGGCCGAGACTTTTTTGCTGGGCCGGACCCTCAAGGTTCCCTCGCGAGCCGCCGCCGGTCAGAGTCCGGAGCCTTTGCGCCGATGAGCGGTGGCCTCAAATCAAGGGTTAGTCAGGATTGATCGCTTTTTCCGACCTACAAATAGAGCACCAAAGAGTATAATTTCAGGTTCGTCTAGGTTAGTCCCCGTCAATCTTTACCCCTCATCGATTGACGATCGCAGGCAGGAGCCCAAGCGTTGAACAATATGTTTTCGAAGGCAGCCGTCTGGCTGGTGATTGCGCTAGTCCTTTTCACGGTATTCAAGCAGTTTGATACCCGACAGGCCCGCGGCGTCGATGTTCCCTACTCGGTCTTCATGGAAGACGCCAAGTCGGGCCGGATTGACTCCGTCGCCATCGACGGACGCACCCTGCGTGCGCGGACCAAGGACAACCAGCCCTTGACCGTTTACTCGCCGGGCGACATCTGGATGGTGTCTGACCTGATGAAGTTTGGTGTCAAGGTCCAGGCCAAACCGGACGAAGAGCAAAGTCTGCTGATGAGTATTTTCATCAGCTGGTTCCCGATGCTTCTTCTGATCGGCGTCTGGGTTTTCTTCATGCGCCAGATGCAAGGCGGTGGGCGCGGTGGTGCGTTTTCATTCGGCAAAAGTCGGGCTAGAATGTTGGACGAAAACAACAATTCAATCACTTTTGCGGATGTCGCTGGATGCGATGAGGCCAAGGAAGAGGTCAAAGAACTCGTCGACTTCTTGAGGGATCCCAGCAAGTTCCAAAAGCTGGGCGGCAAGATCCCACGTGGCGTCCTGATGGTCGGTTCACCCGGAACAGGTAAAACCCTGCTGGCGAAGGCTATTGCTGGCGAGGCAAAAGTACCTTTCTTCAGTATCTCGGGCTCTGACTTTGTTGAGATGTTTGTTGGTGTGGGTGCAGCCCGGGTTCGCGACATGTTCGAGAACGCGAAAAAGCACGCGCCTTGCATCATTTTTATAGATGAGATTGACGCGGTCGGCCGCCAGCGCGGGGCTGGCTTGGGCGGCGGTAACGACGAGCGCGAGCAGACACTGAATCAGATGCTGGTTGAGATGGACGGTTTCGAGACCGGCCAGGGCGTCATCGTGATCGCTGCGACCAATCGCCCGGACGTGCTCGATCCTGCGCTGTTGCGGCCGGGGCGTTTTGATCGCCAGGTGGTCGTCCCATTGCCTGATATTCGGGGTCGCGAGCAAATTCTCACGGTCCACATGCGCAAGGTGCCGATCGCGCACGATGTCAAAGCCGACATCATCGCGCGGGGTTGCCCAGGCTTCTCGGGCGCGGATCTGGCCAATCTGGTCAATGAGGCCGCCTTATTTGCAGCCCGGCGCACTGCGCGTGTGGTCGAGCAACAGGACTTCGAGCGAGCCAAGGACAAAATCATCATGGGCGCTGAGCGGCGCAGCCTGGTGATGCCCGAGGAAGAGCGACGCAACACGGCATACCACGAGTCAGGTCACGCCATCGTTGCCAAGTTGCTGCCGAAGACGACCGACCCGGTTCACAAGGTCACGATCATCCCCCGTGGGCGTGCGCTCGGCGTCACCATGCAGTTGCCTGAAGGCGATCGTTACAGCATGGACAAGGAAAGGATGCTCGCGACCATCGCCGTGCTGTTCGGTGGGCGTATCGCCGAAGAGTTGTTCATGAACCAGATGACCACCGGTGCCTCAAACGATTTCGAGCGTGCGACGCATCTGGCGCGGGACATGGTCACCCGTTACGGTATGAGCGCAGAGCTTGGACCCATGGTTTATGCTGAAAACGAGGGCGAGGTCTTCCTGGGCCGCTCGGTGACACGTCAGGTCAACGTGTCCGAGGCTACGATGCAAAAGGTCGATTCCGAAATGCGTCGGATCATCGATGAGCAGTATCAGGTTGCTTACAAAATTCTCGACGAGCACCGCGACACAGCCCACCTCATGGCCAAGACGCTGCTTGAGTTTGAGACGATCGACGCTGAACAGATTGACGACATCATGGCCGGGCGCGCCCCGCGTCCACCGCGGGACTGGTCGCCTTCGAGCGGTACCGGGGCTGGTGGCTCTGGCGGTTCGCGCCCTGACGCTGCGCCAGTTGTTCCGGACACGACGCCTGAGGTTCCGGTCGCTTAAGGGTCGTCAGGGGCCGTTTGCTTGGCGTCGTTTCTTGAGTGTGGGCGGTTTCGGCTGAGTCTGGATCGCCCGCTGGTGATGGGTATTCTGAACGTCACGCCAGACTCGTTTTCCGACGGCGGCCAGTACGCGAGCCCCGAACTCGCTGTCGAGCAGGCCCAACGAATGATCGCCGAGGGCGCCGATCTCATCGACATCGGCGCAGAGTCCACCCGGCCGGGGGCTGAGCCTGTTGACCCCGCTCTGGAATTACGTCGACTGAGCCCGGTGCTCGAGGCCTTGGTGCCGCTTGGCGTTCCAATCTCGGTCGATACGCGTCGGCCCGAGGTCATGCGTGCCGCACTGGCGATGGGGGCTGACTGCATTAACGATGTCCAGGCCTTGCAAGCCGAAGGCGCTTTGGAGGCCGTGCGTGAGTCGAATTGTGCGGTGTGCCTCATGCACATGCAGGGGTCGCCCGGTACGATGCAGACGGCCCCTGCCTATCAGGACGTGGTTGCAGAAGTCGGGCAATTTCTGCGTGATCGTTTGCAGATCGCTCGGCGCGAAGGGCTTGCAGCGAATCGCCTGATGGTTGATCCGGGCATTGGGTTCGGGAAGACCTTAGAACAGAATCTGGCACTCATCGGCCGCCTCTCGGAGCTCGTCCCGGAGGTTGCGGTTTTGATTGGCCTCTCACGCAAGCGGATGGTCGGTGACCTCACCGGTCGGCCGCTTTCGGAGCGTTTGGCGGGCAGTTTGGGCGGCGCCATGGCGGCGGTTGCGCGGGGCGCTTCGGTGGTTCGAGTGCATGACGTGGCGGCGACGGTCGATGCACTCGCGGTTTGGCGATCGGTAACGAGCGGACACAATGAATTGAGGAATGTCTCCCGATGACACGTAAATGGTTTGGTACCGATGGCATTCGAGGTCGGGTAGGCGAGATCCCAATCACGCCAGAGTTTGTGTTGCGACTCGGCTACGCGGCCGGCAGGGTGTTGGCCCATGCGGCGGACCGCGGTGAGCAAAGAGCACCCCTCCCGGGTTCCGCCCAATCGTACGGACGGCGCAGTCGGCCGGTAGTCCTGATCGGCAAGGACACCCGGGTGTCCGGTTATTTGCTCGAATCGGCGCTGCAGTCGGGTCTCGCCGCGGCTGGCGTGGACGTGATGCTCTCAGGGCCGCTTCCAACCCCCGCGATTGCGTATTTGACCCGGGCGTTGCGTCTATCGGCTGGCGTGGTGATCAGCGCGTCGCATAACCCGTTTGATGACAACGGCATCAAATTTTTCTCCTCAGAGGGCGACAAGTTGCCCGACGCCATTGAGTCCAGGATTGAGGCAGAACTCGATTTGCCGCTTGGTTGCGTTCCCTCATCTGACCTGGGCAGAGCGCGCCGCATCGACGATGCGGCTGGCCGGTACATCGAATTTTGCAAGAGCACATTCCCCGCCGAACTCGATCTTCGGGGTCTTCGATTGGTGGTCGATTGTGCCCATGGCGCCGCCTACCATACGGCACCTTCCGTTTTTCACGAGTTGGGCGCTGAAGTTATTCCGATCGGCGCGTCACCGAACGGTCTGAACATCAACGACGGTGTTGGCGCAACCCATCCCGAATCGGTCGCCAAGGCGGTCTTGGCCTGTGGTGCGGACTACGGCATTGCGCTCGACGGTGACGCCGATCGTTTGGTTGTTGCAGATCGGTCTGGGCGGATCTACAACGGCGATGAGCTCCTCTATGCAATCGTGATTGATCGCCTTCGCCGAGGGGCGGTAGCTGGCGCGGTCGGTACCTTGATGTCCAATCTTGGTCTGGAACAGGCGTTACGACGGCACGGCGTAGGATTTCAGCGCGCGAAGGTCGGCGATCGTTACGTCCTCGAAATGCTTCGGGCTCGAGGCTGGCTTTATGGCGGTGAATCCAGCGGACATTTACTGGCCCTCGATTGTCACTCGACCGGCGACGGAGCGATCAGCGCGTTGCAAGTCCTCGCCGCCATCCGGTCAAGCGGGCTCGAACTCGCTGAACTCATTGGCGACATGGTTCTGATGCCCCAACGACTGCTCAACGTTCGGGTTAGCCCTGGTTTCGACTGGGGCAGCCATGGTCCTTTGCGCGTCGCACAAGCGGAAGTTGAAGCCGAACTCCAGGAGCGTGGCCGTGTGCTGATTCGAGCGTCTGGGACCGAACCGGTTTTAAGGCTCATGGTTGAGGCCAGTAAACCTGAACTGGCTGATCAATTGGCTCAACGCCTGGCAGATGCCGTACAAGTCGCCTGAGTTCTGGTACACTCTTGCCTCTTTCGGGGCGTAGCTCAGCCTGGTAGAGTGCTTGCTTTGGGAGCAAGATGTCGGAGGTTCGATT
>RFPW01000095.1 GCA_009925965.1 Betaproteobacteria bacterium | reverse complement strand
GTCGTCATAGTCACGGTAGGCGCGTTGCTCCCAGACCTTGATTGCGGTTCGGTTGCCGGCTGAGGGGCCCCCAATCCGGACGCCTTGCGGGTGATATCCGCCATTTCCAAATGGGCTGCTACCGTTGGTCCCGATCCACCGGGAACCGCCCTCATGACGTTCTTTTTGTTCTTCCAGCAACTTCTTCAGTCGCTCCATCAGCGCATCAAGGCCGCCTCCTTCGGCGAATGCCGCATCAATAGCCGCCTTTTCTTCGGGGGTGAACTCGCGCTGAAGCAGCCGTTTGAGCCAATCCTCCGGCAATTCAGCTCCAAGCGCGCCAATGGCATCGGACAGGGAGGTGACGCCGTGGAAATAGACCCCAAAAGCCTTGTCGAATCGGTCAAACAATCGCTCGTCTTTGACCAAAGTCATTCGCGCGAGCCAATAGAATTCATCAACTGAAGGGCCGACTACACCCTCTTTGAGTGCCTCGAGCAGACGCAGGTGCTCGTGTAAAGACACGGGCAACTTTGCTCGCCGCAAATGAAATAGAAAGTCGACCAGCATGATGGCTCGTCAGCGATTCTGTCGCTGCATAAACATCAGCCGTTCATACAGCGCCAAGTCTTGTTCATTCTTGAGGAGCGCCCCAGCCAGCGGCGGCAAGCCCGGTTTGCCGTCGGGGCCAGTCGCAGGCTTGTTCACGGCGTCGGGTGGAATATCTTCCGCCAACAAGAGCTTGATCCAGTCCAGGAGTTCGCTGGTCGACGGTTTCTTTTTGAGCCCGGCGATGTCGCGCAGTTGATAAAAGGCATCCAGCGCTGCAGCCACCAGCGTCTTTTTGAGTCCTGGGTAATGGACATCAATAATTGCCTGCATGGTCTCTCGATCCGGGAAACGGATGTAATGAAAAAAGCATCGACGTAAGAACGCGTCGGGCAGTTCTTTTTCGTTGTTCGAGGTCACGATCATGAGAGGACGGTGTCGCGCCCGGATGGTCTCCCGGGTCTCATAAACATGGAATTCCATCCGGTCAAGTTCCCGCAACAGATCGTTCGGGAATTCAATGTCCGCCTTATCGATCTCGTCAATCAGTAAAACTGCGGGTTCCGGAGTTTCAAAGGCTTGCCACAGCACGCCTCGAACGATGTAGTTCGAAATGTCCCGCACGCGTTCGTCACCGAGTTGTGAGTCACGTAACCGGGATACGGCGTCGTATTCATAGAGCCCTTGCTGCGCCTTGGTGGTTGACTTGATGTGCCATTGCAGCAGCGGCATGCCAAGTTCACGCGCGACTTCTTCAGCCAGCATCGTTTTTCCGGTCCCCGGTTCGCCTTTGACAAGTAGTGGACGCGACAGTTTGCGGGCTGCATTCACAGCGAGCCGCAGATCGTCGGTGGCGACGTAACTGGACGAGCCTTCGAAGCGGGCTTTTTTAGTGGGGTTTGATGCTGGATTATTCATGTTCAAGATCATACTGGATCGATCATCGGCGCCCGTTGCATCATGCGTCGGATCGTCGCATTGTTGGATTGAGGTGCACCAAACTGGCGGTTAACCTGCCTGCTCGGTAAAATCCTCAAGATTGGGAAACAAGTTTTCTTTTACTACTGTTTGGGATCCGCATGAAGTCATCTGCTTTCGCAGCGTCGGTTCTTGTTGTGGCTTCGTTTACCTCGACTTCCTTGCTCGCCGCCGATGCGATCCAGGGAAATGCTGAAGCCGCTAAGAACAAGAACTCGATGTGTATCGGCTGCCATGGCATCCCTGGCTACAAGGCCTCGTTCCCCGTTGTTTACTCGGTCCCGATGATCTCGGGGCAATCACCGAAGTACCTCGAAAATGCCTTGATGGCCTATAAGAAAGGCGAACGAAACCATCCGACGATGCGAGGTATCGCCGCCTCGCTGTCCGATCAGGATATGGCGGATTTGGCGGCGTATTACGGCGGAAACGCTTCGACTGCAGCAGCCGCTGCGACCAAATAATGACCATTCGGGACACCACGATGAAATCCAGCACATTGTTTGCGGGCCGTTTGGTGGCTGCCTTGCTGTCGGCGAGCGCCTTGGTGCCTTTCGTTTCGGCCCACGCCGCTGATCTCTCTGGCGCGAAAGAAAAGGCCGAACAGGTTTGTGCGGCCTGTCACGGCAAGGAGGGCAATGCGCCGGTCGACCCCTCCTATCCACGCCTCGCGGGTCAACATCAGGATTACCTGCGTCAGGCCCTGCTCGATTACCGCAGCGACTCCCGTAAGAACGCGATCATGGGCGCGCAGGCCAAAGCCTTGACTAAAAAAGAAGTTGGCGATCTGGCAGCGTATTACGCGTCGATGCCCGGGCAATTGGTCGTTCGGAAATAGGGCTACTCGAAGCCTGACGCAAGAGCCCACCGGGTGAGCACGGCGACTGACCGGGAGTTCCCGGAGCTTGGCTCATTCAAGGCAGACGCCGAAGTCATCGGGCTTGTTGGGGTGGCGCACGGCGCTTCCCATTTCTACCAGCTCGCGATTCCCCCGCTGTTCCCGTTTTTGCGGGAGGACTTCGGTCTCTCGTGGACCATGCTGGGCGTCGTTACGACGGTTTTCTTTGTTGTGTCTGGTGTTGGGCAGGCCCTTGCCGGATTTGTCGTTGACCGGTTTGGTTCGCGACACACCTTGATCTTTGGTATGGCTTCGATGAGCGCCGGTGCTGCAGTGGCCGCCCTGGCCGGAGGCTATGCCAGTTTGCTTGCCGCTGCTGCCTTAATTGGTCTGGGCAACTGCGTCATGCATCCCGCAGACTATTCAGTACTCAATTCCAAAATTTCGATCCGGCGAATCGGCCACGCATTTTCCGTACATGGCTTGTCGGGGAACCTCGGCTACGCTGCGGCACCCGCAGTCATGCTTCCCCTTGCACTGCTGTACGGATGGCGGGCGGCGCTCGGCACCGCATCTTTGCTTGGCTTGTTCGTGATTGGGCTGATCATGTTCCGGCCCCGGTCATTCGAAGTTCTTGAGGCACCCGCCCGCGCGTCGGGCTCTGAAGGTCAGGCAGGGGCGCGTTCAGGTGTGCTGGGCTTGCCCGATTGGCTTACGCCCAGTGTGATCCTTTGTTTTCTGTTTTTTGTCGCTGTGACGCTCGCGAGCACCGGGCTGCAGAATTTTGCGCCACAGTCACTGCGTTCGATTTACGGTATCAGCGCGTCGACGGCAACTGGCGCTCTGACGCTCTATTTGCTTGCGGGAGCGTGCGGAATGTTCACCGGCGGTTTCGTTGCCGCAGCTTCGGGTCGGCATGAACGGATCGCGATGGGCGCCTTACTGGGCTGTGCCTTGCTCCTATTCCTTCTCGCAAGCGGAGTCCCACCAGATTTTATGATCCTTCCAGTGCTAGGGCTCGCCGGATTTTTGATGGGCATTTTGCAGCCGTCCCGAGATATGTTGGTTCGCAAGGCGGCTCCGGTGAAATCGAGCGGACGGGTTTTTGGCCTCGTGTATTCCGGTATTGACGTTGGTGCCGCCATCGGGCCCGCGCTCTTGGGGTTCCTCCTGGATCGACAGCATCCGGGCGCAGCGATTTCGATTGCTGCGTGTTCTATTCTGGTTGGGGTGATGGTCGCCGCAGCGATCTCCCGGAGTCTGGCGTTACGCCCTTAGCCGTCATCCCGCACAATGCCAAGGTCCTGTATGTCAAATTTCAGGCGCCTTAACATTGCCCAAAGGGTGTGGCCCGGAGAACCACTTTCTCGATGGCCGTCAACTGAAGTAACGATGGACGTTTGGCGCTACCCACCGATGTAGCTCATCTCGATCCGGTTGCCTCGGACCGCGGTCCTTGAGCGGATCTCCGAGTATCGGTCCTCGCGTTGTTGCCAGATGAGTCCGATTGCACTGGCAATTTCAGTGTCCCCATAGCCATTGCGCAGGAGTGCCCTCAGGTCATGCCCGTTACTCGCGAACAGGCAGGTATACAGTCGCCCCTCGGTCGAAAGCCTCGCGCGTGAGCAGTCCCCACAAAACGGCTGACTGACCGATGAAATGACCCCGATCTCACCACTCCCATCGCGGTATCGCCAACGCTGGGCGACTTCACCGACATAGTTTGGATCGATGGCCTCAAGTGGATAGATGGATCCAATTCGTTCGATGATCTCAGCGGATGTCACTACTTCTTCCAGCTGCCATCCGTTTGAGGAACCAACATCCATGTACTCAATGAATCGGAGAATGTGCCCAGATCCGCGAAAGTGAGTCGCCATTGGCAGAATATCGTGGTCGTTCACTCCACGACGGACCACCATGTTGATCTTGAGCGGGCGCAGGCCGGCGCGGTCGGCAGCCTCAATTCCGGCGATTACATCAGCGACCGGGAATTCGACGTCATTCATCCGGCGAAAGGTTTGATCATCCAGAGCATCGAGGCTGACCGAGATCCGCTTGAGACCCGCTTTTGCCAGTGCCTCGGCTTTGCGCACCAGAAGACTCGCGTTCGTGGTGAGCGTCAACTCGACGGGCTCCCCCCGGGGCGTCCGCAAAGACGCCAGCCGTGTGATCAGTTCTTCGACGTTCTTGCGCAGCAAGGGTTCCCCGCCTGTCAGACGCAACTTTTCGGTGCCATGGGCCACGAAGAGTTGAGCGAGTCTGAAAATCTCCTCGAAGCTCAGAAGGGACGATTGGGGGAGAAATTGGTAGGCATGATCAAAAACCGATTTCGGCATGCAGTAGGTGCAGCGGAAATTGCATCGATCGGTGACCGAAATGCGTAAGTCGCGTAACGGTCTTTGCAGCCTGTCCGCGAGATTGCCGTTCGGCTCAATAGCGATCGCCGGGATTGTTGGCGCGACCGGCGCATAGCGAAGGTCCGCGATCGGGATGGATCGTTCTGACATCAGACTGGGTGGAGGCGAAAAGCGGGCACGTTAGTTGATAGCGATAGCATGCGATGAGCGGAGGGCATCGCACCAGACTCGTGTCGGTTGCCTCGACCCGTCAACGCGGGTTGGTGAAATATTCGGCATCTCAAACCAATTCATGACTCGGCGTGGACCGCATCCATGGATACTTCTAGCGTCCGCCACTCACCAATATATCGCGTCTTGAGGCGCGTGTTCCGGAGGATTTCAATCATGATAGTCCGTACCTTCTTGGGCGGTGAGACTACTCCTTTGCCCTTGATTTCCCAGCCTGCGCGATCGATTCAGTACGAAGACCCACCATTTACGGATCTCGACGAAGCGGCTAACCTGATGACGTCCCACCGCAGTCCTCATGTGGTGGCCGTACTTCAGGTTAGCCGAAACTACTTCGGCTTGCCGGGTCAGGGGCGGAAGCTCTCGACCCGGGGCATCGGGGCTTAGAGCGGCGCGTCGTTTTTCGTTTCCACCATCTGCAGGGGCTCGACCACGACTTCAACCTTAGGCTTACGGACTCGCGCGGGCCTCGGTGGTCGTGGTGTGGGTGCCTCGGTAGAGCCTTCCGCAATGACGAGATCGCTCCGGGTTTGGACCCACTCAAGCCCTGCATTCGCAACGATCTCGGTCAGGACCACCGGCGCCTGGGGGGTCTGCACAACCGGCTCGGGCGTGCTCACCTCTGCTGTAACAGGTGCGGCCTCCGCCGGTGAGGGCGCCGCTGGCGTGGCGACGTCGATCACTGGTGGTTCGGCGGGCACTGGTGGTTCGGCGGGCACTTCGGCTACTGAAGTCTGGACCGTCTCGGTTGGTTCGACCGCTACGATCGCGGCGATCGGTGCGATCGACTCAACTGGTGCAATCGATTCAACCAAGGTGATCGGTTCAACCAGGGTGATCGGTTCCGCAGGTTCGACCTGTGACGCCGGGGCGGCTGTTTCTTGACCCTGAACGTCGGTGTCTATCGGCCGCCGGCTGCGTGGCGCCCGAGGGGCACGCGCGGGGCGCTCTTGCGCCTGAACGCTGAGGCTTTCAGCGGAGATCGTTTCGCCCGTCGCTGTTTCGGTAACGATCGCGTCCTGTTCGGAACCTTCGGCAGCCAACCCCGGCTCGGTTTCGGTCCGTTCGCCCTCGGGGCGATCACGTCGTCCGCCACGGCGGCGGCGGCGGCGGCGACGTTCTGCCGCCTCGCCGGACTCAACCGTGTCTTCGAGATCCGTCGCGACGCGAAGCGCATCATTGGCCGGGTTGGCCTCAGGGACATGATCGGTGCTCGCCTCTAAACCAATGCCCGCGGGCATGGCCGGCACGATTCCACTTTGAACGATGGCCGCAGGATCCACTGCAGCGGCGTCCATTGCATTGCCTTCCGTATTGGAACCTCTGCGGGGCGTACGCTCTTCCCGCGGTGCACGAGCCTCTCCTGCGGGGCGTTCCTGTCGGCCGGTACGGCCGCCTCGACCTTCGCGGTTGCCACGGCCTTCGGCAGCTTCGCGGGGGGCTTGGGGATCGCGTCCGGTTGATTCAGCACGACCGGCGGGCTCGGTTCGCCGACTGTCGTTGGCTGCGCGGCCATCTCGACGCGCGCTGCCTTCACGGGGTTCGCGGCTGTTACGGCCGCCTTCGCGCGGCTCGCGTGGTTCGCGAGGTTCACGGGAGTCACGCGGGTTGCGGGGTGCGCGCGACCGCTCGTCCGTTGGTTCGGGTGCGGCGATCGCGGGACGGGGTGCCTGGGCTTCGTTGGCGGCCTTGCCGCGCAACCAACCCATAATTCGCCCGATGATGCCAGTCTGATTCTCGGATCCGGACGCTGAACCATGAGACCCCGCAGGCGCAGTCACTGGCGCCTGGTGGCCCTGATGACTACCTGATTTTGGTGCTACGGGTTCCACTTCACGGGGGACGTGAACCGGTGCCGGCTGATCGGGCGTAATACCCTTGACAACAGCTTCCTGGCGCGCTTTTGGCTGCTCTGTCTTGCGGTTCAAGTACCAACTGTCTTCAGCCGGTCCCTCGGCCAGAGAGTAGCTGGCCCGATAGCTCGCCAAACGTTCATCGTCATGCTTGAGCCGCTCGAGTCGATAATGTGGTGTCTCAAGGTGCTTGTTCGGGATCAACACAATGTCGACCTTGACGCGCGCCTCCAGCTTTGCGATTTCTGTACGCTTCTCATTCAGCAAATACGAGGCAACATCAACGGGGACTTGCGCATAGACGGCTGCAGAATTTTCCTTCATCGATTCTTCTTGAACCACGCGCAGCACCTGCAGTGCAGAAGATTCAATATCCCGAATGACCCCGGTGCCATTGCAGCGGGGGCAGGTCATGTGGTTGCCTTCATTCAACGCCGGTCGAAGGCGCTGGCGCGACATCTCCATCAAGCCAAATCGACTGATCTTGCCAATCTGAACCCTGGCGCGATCGACACTTAGGGCTTCGCGCAGGCGGTTTTCAACTTCCCGCTGGCTTTTCGTGTTCTCCATATCAATGAAGTCAATCACGATCAGGCCGCCCAAATCGCGCAATCGCATTTGTCGGGCAACCTCGTCAGCCGCCTCCAAATTGGTTCGAAGCGCGGTCTCTTCAATATCGGAGCCTTTGGTGGCGCGAGCCGAATTGACGTCGACGGCCACCAGTGCTTCGGTGTGGTCAATCACAACGGCACCGCCCGAGGGCAGTGGGACGAGGCGGGAGTAGGCGGTTTCGATCTGATGTTCGATCTGAAAGCGTGAGAAGAGGGGGGTGTCTTCCCGGTAACGCTTAACCCGGTTGACCTCGCCGGGCATGACATGGGCCATGAACTGGCGAGCCTGTTCATAAATGTCGTCGGTGTCGATCAGAATTTCGCCGATATCCGCAGTGAAATAGTCACGGATGGCGCGAATGACCAGGCTGGACTCCTGATAAATCAGGTAGGCACCTTGTCCGGCTTTGCTTGCTTCCTCAATGGCCCTCCATAGTTGCAGGAGGTAGTTCATGTCCCACTGCAACTCTTCGACGCCTCGCCCAATGCCGGCGGTGCGTGCGATGAGACTCATTCCAGTCGGCACTTCGAGTTGGTCCATCGCCTCGCGCAGTTCCTGGCGATCTTCGCCCTCGACACGCCGACTGACGCCGCCACCCCTGGGGTTATTC
>RFPW01000094.1 GCA_009925965.1 Betaproteobacteria bacterium | reverse complement strand
CTCGATTTGTTCAAGCCACGGGTTATGCGACCGAGGCGGAGCGGGCCCAATATGAACAGGCTTCCCGAGCCGGTGTTGTTTCCGTGTTTCGTCAACCTGAGTCGGTCCTGGGGCGAGAAGACACGTCGCAGTGGTGGTCGATCAACCGCGATGCCACTTGGCGAAAGCCGGCGGGCCATGGGTCGTCAATCGAGGGGCGTGAGGCCTTTCCGGTGGTCGCAGTGACCCATGCCGATGCGTCGGCGTATGCGCAATGGCTCGGCCGAAGTCTGCCGACGGAGATTCAATGGGAACGCGCCGCCCGATTGGGCGCCACCGCTGGAAATGTCGGTATCGAATCGGTCAATCGAGCGGGGGATAAAACCGCTGCAAACACCTGGCAGGGGCTCTTCCCGGTGCTTGATGCAGGCACCGACGGGCATGCGGGGGTTGCGCCGGTAGGGTGCTACGCCCCCAACGAGATGGGGATCCATGACCTGATTGGTAATGTCTGGGAGTTGACGCAGGATGTCTATCGGGGATCCAGCCAACTCGGGGCAATGATTGCTTCGACAACGAACCCAGGCGCAATGTCTCGGTCCAGGGCGGGCGAACGCGAGGTCGGCGCCCATGTGATCAAGGGCGGATCCTATTTGTGTTCTGAAGATTTTTGCGCCCGCGCCAGAGCGGGGTCTCGCCAACCGCTCGAGGACGGCATGGCGGCGGTCCATGTCGGATTTAGAACGGTATCAGTGGCCCCTGGGCAGCGGTCAGAACTCGGGACGAGTAAATCGCTCGTCGCTGTTGGCCAATAAGCGGCGGCTCAGGCCGAGTTGTAACAGCAGAATGATTTCAACGACCGTGGAACGAATACCGCCATCGCTGATGCCGTCGATACCCAGATGAATCAGTCGTAAAAACAGAAAGAGTCCAATGAGTGCAATGGGGACGTTCAACCATTGCTCTCGGCCAGGGCGCAAACCGAGCAGCGTGAATCCGCCTAGCGCAATGAAACAACCACCCAAATCAGCCCTCAGATTGCCCAGACCGGCAACGCTCACAGGGCTCAGAGCAAATTCAACCGCGAGACGATCGGGGGCAATGGCAAAACCCAAACCGACTGCGATAGCTCCGATTCCGAAGAGCGCCAGCGACAGGCGCATCACGTTCAACATGGCGGGGTCTCCTTATGGCCCAGGGGCGCTGGGTGATTTCAATGGCAGGATTTTGACAGTAAACATGTCAACATTAGAAACCCAACGGTTGCAAATTGCGACGTGGCTGAACTAAACCGATGAATTCTGAAATCTGCTCTGACGTCGTCATTATTGGCGGGGGTTCCTGCGGCGCCGTGTTGGCGGCCCGGCTAAGCGAGGATCCCGCGCTGCAGGTTTGCTTGCTGGAAGCCGGTGGCGAGGACGCACGCTGGTTCGTCGATGCGCCATTGGCGCTCTCATTAACCGTTCCCTCGCGCCTGTTCAATTGGGCCTTTCAGACCGAATTTCAATCTGGTTTGGCTGGTCGGCGGGGCTATCAACCCCGCGGCAAAGGACTAGGCGGAAGCAGCTCCATTAATGCCCAGATTTATATCCGCGGTCATCCGGCGGAT
The DNA here is from genome assembly GCA_009925965.1 of Betaproteobacteria bacterium. Taxonomy (GTDB): domain Bacteria; phylum Pseudomonadota; class Gammaproteobacteria; order Burkholderiales; family Burkholderiaceae_E; genus RFPW01. Next base: position 6,510 of record RFPW01000094.1, on the reverse strand, counting down.
TATGACCATTGGGCCGAGTTGGGTAATCCTGGTTGGTCTTGGGCCGATGTTCTCCCCTATTTTCGTCGTTCTGAGCATAACGAACACTTTAACGACGAGTATCACGGTCAGGGTGGTCCGCTCAATGTGGCGGATATTCGGAGTCCCAACCCGTTCTCCAGGCGAATGATTGAGGCGGCAGTGGCCCAGGGTCTGACGCAGATCGAGGATTTTTCAGGCGCTCATGATGAAGGGGTGGGCTGGTATCAGGTCACTCAAAAAGGTGGCGAGCGCTGGAATGTCGCGAGGGCTTATCTTGGCCGCCCCGGTGAGCCTGGTAGCGCGCGCAATAGGCCCAATTTGAGGGTCATCACAGGCGCTCGAGCCCTGAAGATCATCCTGGACGGTCAGCAGGCGACGGGGGTTGTCTGTCAGATTCGTGGAGTGCCGGTGCGGGTGAAGGCGAACCGACAAGTGATTGTCAGCGCCGGGGCGTTGCAGACGCCGCAACTGCTGATGCTCTCAGGCATCGGTGCCCCCGATGTGTTATCAAAATTTGGAATCGCCGCGGTGCTTGATTTGCCTGGGGTCGGGCGCAACCTGCAGGACCATATCGATTGCGCGCTGGCCTATCGCCGCAAGGCTCCCGGGCTGATCGGTCTCGCTACGGGGCTAGGCGCTGAGGGGTGGCGTGCCTGGCGTGATTATCATGATCAGCGCCGCGGGATGTTCACGTCGAACGTCAACGAGGCGGGGGCGTTCCTTCGGACCTTGCCCGGTTTGCCCGCGCCCGATGTGCAGATGGTCTTTGCACATGCGCTATCAGACAATCACGGCCGCACGCCCCGGTGGGGTAGCGGCTTTGCGGGCCACGTCTGCGTATTGCGCCCGCATAGTGTGGGGCGCGTCAGTCTGGCATCGGCTGACCCCATGGCCCCGCCGCTGATCGATCCGGCATTTCTGAGCGATGAGCGCGATATGGACACCTTGCTTCGCGGGGAAGTGGATCAAGCGGATTTTTGAATCACCCATGCTGCACGAGGGCCCGCCAGTGCCCTTGTTTGACGAGCCGCTTCAGACCGATGATGACTTGCGTCAGTTTATTCGAGGCCATGCGGATACTTTGTATCATCCGGTCGGAACCTGCCGCATGGGGTCGGACCCCATGGCAGTCGTCGACGCGCGGCTGCAGGTGCATGGGATCCATGGACTGCGGATCGTTGACTGTTCGGTGATGCCCACAGTCCCGGGTGGCAACACCAACGCACCGGCGGTCATGATTGCCGAAAAGGCCGTGGAATTCATCCGCCAGGATTTGCGCGCCGCCTAACCCCTTCGCTCTTCTATCCACCCCAATGAGACTTTCAATGAATGCGTTAATCCGGCGTGGCGCCCTAATGGTCGGCCTTGCCCTGATGAGTCCCGCGTTGTTTGCACAGACCACCCAAACCGAACCCATCGTCGGGAACTGGAAGACGATCGATGACAAGACCAATCAGCCGAAGTCGATCATCCGGATTGAACTGGTTGATCAGAAACTGCAGGGTACTGTTGTCAAGATTTTCACCGCGCCCGGCGATCGGCCCGACCCGGTCTGTGAGCAGTGCAAAGATCATCGAAAGGACAAGCCCGTAATCGGTATGACGATCATGTCAGGTTTGAAAAAGACCTCGAGCACCCTCTGGGAAGGCGGTGAGATACTCGATCCAAATAATGGTTCGATTTACAAGGTCAAACTGAACCTCGACGCCGAGGCGAAGTTACTTAGCGTGCGCGGCTATGTCGGCGTACCGATGGTCGGCAGGACGCAGACCTGGATTCGCGACTGAGTTTGCGACTGAGTTTGCGACTAATTCCCCATCGAGCACCCCATGACACTACCCCCGATTGAGGTCTTGCCTCGCGACTTGAGCCCGTACCGCACAGGCAACGTCGGCGTTGATTACGTACATCGATTCGTTGCCGATCAACCAGGCCCCCATGTGTTGATCAACGCATTGACGCACGGCAACGAATTCTGCGGCATGTTTGCTGCCTGTGACTTGCTTGATCGGGGCGTGCGTCCCCGAATGGGCACGTTGACGGTGAGCTTTGCCAATGTCGCCGCCTACGAGAGCTTCGATGTCGAGAGGCCATTCGAGAGTCGGCAGATCACGCACAACCTGAACCGCATCTGGTCCGCACAATGGCTCGACGGTCCTGAGGAAAGTGTCGAATTGCGGCGCGCACGCGAGATGCGCAGGATAGTGGGCGAGGCTGATCATATTTTGGATATTCATTCTACGGCGCAGGATGTTGCGCCATTTTGGGTCTATCCAGGGCATCCGCGAAACGCCACTGTGGCGAGGGCGATGCCCAAACCGATGATCCACCTGGTCATGCCTGATGGAATGAGTTCGGGAACCCCGCTGATCGAATATGGTCCACACGGCAAAGCCGATGGGCCAGGTGCCGCAGTGGTTCTGGAGTGTGGCCAGCACTTCAGACGCGCCTCGGTCGATCTCGCGATCGCAGTCACCCAGGATTTTCTTGGGCACTTTGGACTGATTGAACTCGAGCAGCAGCAGAATCATTCGACCGGTGGTCAGGGCGCTCAGGGCGCTCAGGGCGCTCAGGGCGCTCAGGGCGAACACCGTGCGTTCGAAATGTTGACCACGCACGTCATCAAGACCGCTGAATTTTCGTTTGTTCGTCCGCTCGTTGGCTTTGAGGTCTTCGCCAGGGGCGACTTGATTGCGCTCGACGGGCCGGAAGAAATTCGTGCTCCGTGTGATGACTGCACCATCTTTATGCCGACCCGCTTGCCGATTGTGGGTCGCGAAGGGGTCTACCTGACCCGCCCCATCACCAGTTCATAACCATTTCTGCAGCAAGACCGCTTGCCCAGCGCCGGGGTCGAGTTGGTAGGGCTTGAACCCGAAACGGTCGTAAGCGTTCATCGCGACGGTGTTGCCACTGAGGACCTCGAGGGTGAGCTTGCAGCAGCCACGTTCGATGGCGAGTTGCTGTGCCGCCCCCAGGAGGGCCTGAGCAACGCCCTGGCCGCGAACATCCGGATGCACGACGATATCGTGCACATTCAGGAGCGGCTTCGCTTTGAACGTGGAATAACCTTCAAAGCAGTTGATCAAACCGACGGGGTCGCTCGGGTCCGTCACTCGATAGGCCAAAAAACTCGCTGCATCGGGGCGGCGGGCCAGATCATCGCAGAGCCGTTCGAGCACGCTCGCGGCCAGTGCCTCTCCGCCCCCCATCGGATCACGGGCATAGAGATCGAGCAGTCGCCGAAGGTGTAATCCATCCAGCGGGGCCCGGTAGTCAACGCGTTGAATGTGCAGGTCGGGGTTCATCGGCTAACCCGCCAGAGCAACCAGCTTGCAATACTGAGATTGAGAAGATTCCATGCGAGGCCATTCAAAAAGGCAGCATGATAAGAGCCGGTGACATCAAAGACCTTGCCAGACATCCAGCCTCCTAATGCCATCCCGACCAGGGTCGCGAAGATCACTGCGCCGACCCTTCGCCCGGCTTCCGCCGGTGGAAAGTACTCCCGGATGATGATGGCGTAGGACGGCACAATGCCGCCTTGAAAGAGGCCAAAAGTGGCAGAGATCAGAAAGAGCGATTGCATGCTGTCGAAGGGTAAAAAGAGCAGCAACGACAGTCCTTGAAGGATCGAACCGAGAAGAAGCGTGCGCAGACCGCCGATTCGATCGCAAATGAAGCCTGAAATCAATCGGCTTGCGATTCCAAAAGCGAGCATGACTGACAACATCTGGGCCCCCCGCGCTGCACCGTACCCAAGATCGGCACAGTAGGCCACGATGTGCACTTGGGGCATTGCCATGGCGACACAACACGCCACCCCGGCGACGCAAAGAAGCGCTTGGGCGTGCGAGATTTTGAGACCGAAAGGACGTCCGGGGACCAACGAGGAGGTGGGCGACTGGGCAGGGCCAGCCGGAGAGCCTGTGCTCGCGGGGGGGCGCTTGCGCATGAGTAGGCTGAGTAATGCCATGCCGACGCCGCAAATGAGGCCCAGAGCAATATAGGTTTGACGCCAGCCCCAGAGTTCGATGCCATGTTGAGCCAACGGCGGCCAGATGGCTCCCGCCAGATAGTTGCCGCTGGCGCAGATCGCAACCGCAATCCCCCGGCGTCGGTTCCACCATAAGGCGGTGTCAGCGAGCAGAGGGGCAAAGGTCGCCGAACTGCCCAGTAGGCCCAGCAAGATGCCGTGGGCCAATGCAAACAGCAGTAAATTCGGGGCAAATGCCGCTGCAATAAACCCTGCAGTCACGCCGGCCGATCCGAGCATCAAAGGGGCCTGAACACCGAAGCGGTCGGCCAGGCGGCCCATCCCAATTCCGCCTAGCCCAAACCCCAGCATCATGAGCGTGTAGGGCAGCGCAGCGTCCGCGCGAGAGACGCTGAATTCTTGCTGAACTGCGGGTAACACCACGGAAACCACATACATGCTGCTGCTGCCAAGTGTCAGCAGGAGCAGGGTGACGATCAGCCGTCGCCCCGCATACGGCGAATCGATCAGGTCAGTGGAGGTCGCGATGGGTAGCATCGGCAAACAAGGCCTCGCAACCCGTTCCAGTGAGAATCTGATCCACTCGTAAACGGTCCTCAGGGTTTAACGCGATGTAGTCACGGCGTAACCAGAGTAGACACTTTGCATGATAGGGAAACGCCTGCTGAATCCAGGGCTTGTCGTCGATTTCGGTTTCTACCTGTTTAGCACCCGCTTGCAACGCAGCAGCATTGGCAATCAGAAAGGGCGGGTACACGCGGCCAACCTCTCGCAGGATGCCGCGCAGGCTCGGGATCTCGCCATGTGACAGTTCTACGCTTGAGAACCAGTCGCTCTCGAGAGGCTCAAGGCCACAGTGGTCCTCCATCAGCGTGACCCAGGCGTAGACCCGCGGTGCTCGCTGGATCGTGATGGCCATGGGCGTTGGATCGAATTGGGTGAGCTGGGTGAGCTGGCCATAGACCGCGAAATCACTGGCGCCGGGCCGCTTTCCCAAAAGGAAGGGGTAGTGACGCAGATGCGCCTCGAACGCATCGAGAAAGCGTTCATAGCTTGATTCGATCACCGACGCCGTGGTCGGGTTGGAACCCACATAGCGTAACCGGGCGTGTTGGCGGCTACTGATCCACCGACCGTACTCGTCAAGACGCACATCGTCGAGTGGTTCGCCGCTCCAGCATGGGAGGATTTTCTCGGCCTTGGCAAAATCGTTTGGGTGGCTCCAGCGGTAATGGAACATGGCCTTCGAGAGCCACTCGTCGGCATAGTCCTCGATCAGGGCGTCTACTAGGGCCAATGCCGGGTCTGACGGCACGGCCTGGCGGCCCTCGAACTCTCGCTCGAACCGGCGCAGGAGCGGAGTGGAATCGGTGACGGCTTCAAGGGCGTCGACTGTCTCGGCGTCGCCTGCAACAGGGTCACTTGATAATGCTTGGGGACTTTGCTCGCGAGGTAAATAAAACGTCGGCAGCAGGGGCACTTTGGGTGCTGGCATCCCAGCCGGTGTACCAGCCGTTTGCAATAAGCGGTAGGGGATGTGGCGGTAGCGCAGCAGCGCGACCATCTTTCGGGTGTAGGGTGATCCCGGGACGCCGCTGAGTACGAGGGTCGATGCCATGGCGCCGCTAATCCGGTCAGGTCGCCATCGACGGGCGCTCGCCCATTGCCTTTCGCCAGCGCATCAGGTTTGGATGATCGTCACCCGGTTTGATACGAACGACCCGCGCAAAATCCAGCGCAACGACCGCTGTGATGTCGGCCAGACTGAACCCTTCAGTTGCAGTGAACTCGCGCCCAGCAAGGTGCGAATCCAATTCGACGAAGAACTGTTGGGCACGGGCCAATCCGCGCTGGGCCAGCTCGGGGATCTGTGCGTAGTTCACTGCACCGGTCAGAGCACGGTCTTTCATGGCGGGCGCGCTATTGCGCAGCGCTTCTGCGATGGCCATGAAGCCTTCCATTTCGATGCGGGCATTCCAGCTTGCGACCTCTGCCCGCTCAAGCGCGGTCCGGCCCGTCATTGGGGGCTCCGGGTAGGTCGCTTCGAGATAGGCGGCGATCCCCGCGTTATCGGTCAAAATCGCGCCATCTTCGAGCCGCAGTGCCGGCACGGTACAGCGCGGGTTGATCGCGCGAAAAGCATCCCCGAGTTGCTCCTTCTGGCGCAAGTCGACCTGGATCGCGGTAAACGGAACCGCTTTTTCGGCAAGCAAAATCCGCGCACGCCGCGGGCTTGGGGCCATCTCAAAATCGTAAAGCGTCAGCATTTCAAATCTTTAAAGACGTCTTTCAATTTAGAACCAGTCATGGGGCATGTCGCGGCACACCGACTCGCGTTCGCGCACGACCTTCAGCCAGGCATCAACCTTGGGGAGTTCATAAGCGTGAAAGTAGCGCAGGGCGGAGAGTAATCCAGAGGTGAGCGGGGTTGAAGCAGGGCTGGTGGCCACTCCGATATCCAGCCAGATCCACCCCATCACGACATGACCAAA
>RFPW01000093.1 GCA_009925965.1 Betaproteobacteria bacterium | reverse complement strand
CACGCCCGCGGATTGGCAGACACGAGTAACCGGAAGGTTTGGGTGTTTTGCGGGGATGGTGAAATGGATGAGCCCGAGTCTCTGGGTGCGATTGGTCTTGCCGCGCGCGAGAAGCTCGATAACCTCATATTCGTTGTGAATTGCAATTTGCAACGACTCGACGGACCAGTCCGGGGCAACGGCAAAATCATTCAAGAACTCGAAGGCGATTTTCGTGGTGCTGGCTGGAACGTTCTTAAACTGATCTGGGGTTCTTATTGGGATCCGTTACTGGCGCGCGATAAGGATGGGATTCTTCAACGCGTCATGATGGAGACTCTCGACGGCGAATATCAGGGCTTCAAAGCCAATGATGGCGCCTATGTGCGACGGAAGTTTTTTGGCAAGCACCCCTTTCTGCTCGAACTCGTCAGCAAGATGACGGATGCCGATATTTGGCGGCTTAATCGGGGCGGCCATGACCCTCATAAGGTCTATGCCACGTTTCATAGCGCCACCCACCATCGGGGCCAGCCAACCGTCATCCTGGCCAAGACGGTCAAGGGGTATGGCATGGGCCGGATAGGGGAGGGTAAAAATACGACGCACCAGCAGAAGAAGCTCGATCACGTTTCGATCAAGGATTTCCGCGACCGTTTTGGTATCCCGATTCCGGACGATCAGCTCGAGTCCCTGCCGTTCTACAAGCCAGCCGACGACACGCCTGAAATGCTCTATATGCACGAGCGTCGGGCTGCACTGGGCGGATACCTGCCGCAGCGTCGCATGCGCTCCTCGGAGACCCTGATCGTGCCGCCCTTGGCAGCATTGCAGGCCGTTCTGGAGCCGACGGCCGAGGGACGCGAAATTTCGACGACGCAAGCGTTCGTTCGGATTTTGACGACTCTGGTTCGCGATCAGTCACTCGGTCCCCGGGTCGTGCCAATCGTCCCTGATGAGGCACGGACCTTCGGAATGGAGGGGATGTTCCGTCAGCTCGGGATCTATGCGCCCGAGGGTCAAAAATACGAACCGGTCGATCGTGATCAAGTCATGTACTACCGAGAGGATAAGCAGGGCCAGATTCTGGAAGAAGGGATCAATGAGGCCGGCGCGTTCAGCTCCTGGATTGCCGCGGCAACTTCGTACTCGACCAACGATCGGGTGATGGTGCCGTTCTATATTTATTATTCGATGTTCGGCTTCCAGAGGATCGGTGATTTAGCCTGGGCGGCTGGTGATATGCAGGCGCGTGGATTCTTGCTTGGCGGAACGGCTGGGCGGACAACCCTCAATGGCGAGGGCCTGCAGCATGAAGACGGGCACAGCCATATTCTGGCTTCCACCATTCCTAATTGTGTCTGTTACGACCCGACGTTTGCCCACGAGCTGGCGGTGATCATTCACCATGGCCTCGAACGCATGGTGACTCGTCAGGAGAATGTTTATTACTACCTGACCGTGATGAACGAGAACTACGCTCATCCGGGGCTCAGTGCTGGTGATCAGGATGGGATTATTCGCGGCATGTACCGGTTGCGCGGATCGCCTCTGAAACCGGGCCGGGGGGCGAACAAAGCGAAGGCAAGCGTCCAGTTGCTGGGATCTGGAACGATCCTTCGCGAGGCACTGGCGGCGGCAGACATTCTTGAGAAGGACTGGCAAGTGGCTGCGGACGTCTGGAGCGTGACGAGTTTTACTGAACTGCGTCGAGATGGTCTTGACTGCGACCGGATTAATCTCCTGCATCCCGATGCGGAGCCGAGGGTTCCGTATGTGACTCAGGCATTGGCGACCACTCAGGGTCCCATCGTGGCTACGACCGATTACATGAAGCTGTTCGCCGATCAGGTGCGGCCTTTCATTCCGAAGGGTCGCGACTACCGCGTACTCGGTACGGATGGCTTTGGTCGCTCAGACTTCCGCGCTAAATTGCGCGAGCATTTTGAGGTTGATCGCCGTTTCGTGGTTCTGGCGGCGTTGCGCGCCTTGGCGGACGAGGGCAAGGTCGATCGGAGTGCTGCAACCGAGGCGATTGTTCGTTACGGGATTAACCCCGCGAAGGTCAACCCACATAGCGCATGAACAAGGACGGGGGAAAATCCATGAGTGCGGTTATTGAACTGAAGATACCCGACATCGGCGATTTCGACACGGTCGAGGTGATCGAGTTGTTGGTCAAGCCTGGCGATTCAATTCGGGTCGAACAGAGTCTGATCACGGTCGAGAGCGACAAGGCTTCGATGGAGATCCCGGCGTCAGCCGCCGGTATCGTTCGAACCTTGCTGGTCAAGGTCGGAGACAAGGTGAGGGAGGGCAGCGTCGTCCTCGAGCTTGAGACTTCGGAGGCAGTTGCCGCGGTAGTTCCTTCGGGACCTGCAGCCGCTCCTGTTGCTGCGGTCGAAGCGCCAGTGTCAGCCCCTGCGGCTCTGCTGGCGCCAGCACCAGCGCCAGCCGCCGCCACGACCCCAACGATCGTCGCGGAGACCCACGCGCCTGCGGCTGCTGGTGTAGTCAATCAACCGCATGCGTCCCCGTCCGTGCGCATGCTGGCTCGTGAGCTTGGCGTCGACCTGCATCGGGTCACCGGGAGTGGTCCTAAGTCAAGGATTACGCCTGATGATGTGCGGGCCTATGTCAAACAAGCCGTCGCTCGGTCGCTCGGTGTGTCCGTTGCAGGCGGCAATGGCGGTGCCGCTGTAGAGGGAGCAAGTGGCGCTGGTGCGATCCCGTTCTCGGCATTGGGGGGACGAGAACTGGCGGCATGGCCAAAGATCGACTTTGCAAAGTTTGGTGAGATTGAAGCCAAGCCGCTCTCGCGCATCAAGAAGCTGTCGGGCGCGAACTTGCACCGTAACTGGGTCGCGATTCCTCATGTCACTAATCATGACGATGCAGACATTACGGATCTTGAGAATTTTCGGAACATTCTCAATAAGGAAAATGAGAAGCGCGGAATCAAGATCACGATGTTGGCTTTTCTGATCCACGCCTGCGTTGCTGCGCTGAAGAAGTTCCCCGAATTCAATGCGTCGCTCGACGGCGATCAGTTGATCCTCAAACGGTATTTTCACATTGGGTTTGCGGCAGACACCCCAAATGGCCTGGTGGTTCCGGTGGTCCGGGATGCAGACCGTAAGGGTGTGCTCGAGATTGCACAGGAGACGTCGGCTTTAGCAGCCAAGGCCCGTGATGGCAAATTGTCACCAGCCGAAATGCAGGGCGGTTGCTTCTCAATCTCTTCGCTGGGTGGCATCGGCGGAACCTACTTCACGCCCATTATTAACGCGCCTGAAGTCGCGATTCTTGGAGTCTGCAAGTCGCAGATGCGCCCGGTCTGGGATGGCAAACAGTTCGCGCCGCGCCTGATTCTGCCACTCTCCTTGTCGTGGGATCACCGGGTCATTGATGGCGCCGCAGCGGCTCGATTCAATGCCTATTTGGGGCAGTTACTGGCGGACTTTCGCCGTACTTTGCTGTAACCCGACGCTGGACCATTTCATTCTTAAGCGGAGCAGAATTTGATGTCGAACACCTTGGAAGTCCGGGTTCCGAACATCGGCGATTTCGATGCGGTCGAGGTGATCGAGGTGCTCGTGAAGGTCGGTGATTCCGTGTCGGTTGATCAAAGCCTGATTACCGTCGAGAGCGACAAGGCGTCGATGGAGATTCCGAGTTCACTGGCGGGAACGATCTCGGAGATCAAAGTCAAGATCGGCGACAAGGTGTCAGAGGGCTCGGTGGTCGTTCTTCTCGCGGCCCAATCCTCGACCGTCGCAGCGGCACCCTCAGCACCCACAGCACCCTCAGCCATCATTGCGGATGCATCGGTCGCGGCTGACCATGAGTGCGATCTGATGGTGTTGGGCGCAGGCCCTGGGGGCTATTCGGCAGCCTTCCGCGCGGCGGACCTTGGGCTGAGTGTGATTTTGGTCGAGCGGTATCCGACCCTGGGTGGCGTCTGCCTGAATGTGGGCTGCATCCCGTCGAAGGCGCTGCTTCATGTGGCCGCGGTGGCGGACGAGGCACGAGCGCTTGCGGATCATGGCATCGGGTTTGGACCCATGCAGGTAGATCTCGATCGTTTGCGGGGCTGGAAAGATCAGGTGGTTGGGAAACTGACTGGTGGACTCGCCGGAATGGCCCGTGCCCGCAAGGTCAAGATCGTTCAGGGCCGTGGCGAATTCATCGATTCGCATCATGTTGCGGTCGAGGCTGACGCGGTCCATGCGTCTGGCCAAGGGTCAAAAACGATTATCCGTTTTCGGCAGGCGATTATTGCGGCGGGTTCTCAGGCGGTCAGTTTGCCGTTCATGCCAGAGGATCCCCGTGTTGTGGATTCGACGGGTGCGCTCAAGCTCTCCTCAATTCCAAAGCGTATGTTGATTGTGGGGGGTGGAATTATCGGCCTCGAGATGGGTACCGTCTATTCGTCGATCGGTACACGCCTTGATGTGGTTGAAATGCTGGACCGGCTGATGCCGGGTGCTGATCGAGATCTCGTGAAGGTCTGGGAAAAGAAGAACGCGCATCGCTTCGATCGGATCATGTTGAATACCAAGACGGTTTCGGCTCGTGCCGAAGCCGACGGTATCCACGTTTGTTTTGAGTCAGTTGGGGATCAGGGATCGAGTGCGAAGGCCGACGAACAGGTCTATGACCTGGTCCTGGTCGCAGTGGGTCGGCGTCCCAATGGCGACCGGATCGGTGCGCACCATGCGGGGGTTTCGGTGGATTCCAAGGGTTTCATTGCCGTTGACAGGCAGATGAGGACCAATGTCGGTCATATATTCGCGATTGGGGATCTCGTTGGACAACCGATGCTGGCTCATAAGGCGGTTCATGAGGGGCATGTGGCGGCTGAGGTGGCTGCCGGTCAGAAGCGTTTCTTTGATGCCCGGGTGATCCCGTCGGTGGCCTATACCGATCCGGAAATTGCATGGGTGGGCATTACCGAAGAAGAAGCTAAAAAGGAAGGGTTGGCAGTGCGCAAGGGCGTCTTTCCATGGGCCGCCAGTGGCCGCGCGATTGCGAACGGTCGGGACGAAGGGTTTACGAAGCTTCTGTTTGATGAGAACACGCACCGCATCATCGGTGGTGGGATCGTCGGGACCCATGCCGGCGATCTGATTGGCGAGGTCGCTCTGGCGATTGAGATGGGTGCCGATGCCGTTGATATCGGCCGGACCATTCATCCACATCCAACCTTAGGCGAATCGATCGGCATGGCTGCCGAGGTGTTTGAGGGCGCCTGTACCGACCTGCCGCCTGCCCGAAAATCGACCTGAAACTGGGTCTTGTCGGTCTGATCGACGCTCAACTCAGCATGTTGGTGTCGCCGCAAACCGACAGTGCCTGCCCTGAGATTGTCGAGGCTCGTGGGCTGGCAAGAAAAACCGCATAGTCCGCGAGTTGCTCGGGGCTGACGTATTCCTTGATGGAAGTCGCAGCAAAGGCGAGATTTTCCATTTCAGCGAACGAGATGCCTTTGGCCTGAGCTTTTGCACTGAGCACACGGTGCTGTCGCTCGCCGGAAACGACCCCCGGCAGGAGTCCATTAACTCGGATCCCATCGCCGCCCAACTCGATCGCAAGCGATTTCATGAAGCCAATCACACCCCACTTGGCCGCAGCATAGGGCGTGCGCAACGCGAATCCGAGGCGCCCTGCAAGCGAGGAAACGTTCAGGATGCTGGCGTTGCTGGAGTGCCGCAAAGCACCGACGGCCAGTCGGGTGCAATTGAATTGCCCGGTCAGATCCACGGCGAGACAGCGATCCCATTCTTCTGGATCGATTTCGTCGACCTTACCCGTGGGCCCAGCAATTCCCGCGTTATTGACCAGGCAGTCAAGCCCACCGAGGTGTATCAAGGCCAGATCGAACCACTGCTTTACCTGGTCCCGGTCGGCCACATCGCAGACCAAGGCGTGGATGGCTGGGTCGGATTTTCCGAGTGCGTCGACGGCCGCTCCATTGACGTCACAGACCGAAACGAGTGCGCCTTCGTTGACAAATGCCCGGGCGACGGCGAGGCCGATGCCTTGTGCACCCGCAGAAATCATGACCCTTAATCCCTTAATGCCGAGATCCATAATTGCTCCTGAGATGGGGTTTACCTTGGTTGACTGGGTTCGGAATTGACTTCACGATCTGATACGGTTTTATCAATTCCAAAACGAAGCTGGAGATAATCAGTTATGAGCTCATCCGTCAATCAGGGACGACGCACCGCGTTGGCCGGAGCGTCCGTCGTTGCAGCCTCCCTTGGATTTCCAGCGATTAGTCGCGGGCAATCCGATGTCATCCGCATCGGTCATTTAACGCCCCGCACTGGTTTTTTAGGGCCGCTGGGAGAGTATGCGGTCCAGGCTGCGGATATGGCGGTGGCCGAAGCGAACGCGGCGGGCGGCGTCCTTGGACGGAAGATTGAGCTCTTAAAAGAAGACTCGGTTAACCCTCAGACCGCCTCGACTAAGGCCGAGCGAATGATCGAGCGCGATAAGGTGGCTTGCATCATTGGTGAGATTTCATCCGCATCCGCCTTGTCGCTGAGCCAAGTGACCGAACGTGCGCGGACGCTGTTTATCAACACTGGTGCGAATTCGGATGAGCTGCGCGGCAAGGGCTGCAAGAAGTACATGTTCCACATCGAAAGCCAAAATTCGATGTACGTAAAAACCTGCGGCCGCTCACTCATGGCACAGGGGCTGGTGAAGGGAAAAAAGTGGTTTTCTTTAACGGCCGATTACGCCTTCGGCCACGACCTGCTGCGGGTTTCCAAGCGGTTCATGTCCGCCAACGGCGGCGATTTTTCAGCGGACAAGCTGGTGCCGACCGATGCAACCGATTTTTCGCCCCTGTTGCTTGAGATCCGAAATGCCAAACCAGATCTCGTGATCTCAAACTTGGCCGGTAATCAGATTACGAACTTCCTCAAGCAGTACTCGGAATTTGGACTCGCATTTCCCGTCGCCGGTTTTGGATTTGACACAGCGTTGGCCTGGGGTGCCGGTCGTGGAAATTTTCTGGGGACCTGGCCAGTCGTCTGGCATCACTTGATTGAAACGGCCGAAACCAAAAAATTCGTTGCCGAATTCACCAAGCGCTACGGGCGGCCCCCCGAGAATCAGGCATGGGGTGATTACAACGCGATCCGTTTGACGCTACAAGCCATGGCCGAGACCAAATCAACGGAATCCATCAAATTGGTCGAACATTTTGAAAAAGGTGCTAAGTTCGGCCTCATGAAAACGCGGGAGGGTTATTTCCGCAAGGCCGATCACCAGATGATGCACGAGATGTACACGGTGCAGGCCCTGCCCGTGAATGAGATCAAGAACAACTACGACATCTTCCGCTCATCTGCCCCCGTGCCCGGGCCGAACGAGTCCCTGGAGGTCATTGCGACCACCAGCGAAGAGAACGAGTGCAAGATGGCCTGATTGTGCTTTTTCTTCAACATCTGCTGAATGGGCTTCTCGCTGGAGCCTATTACCTGCTGATCGCGCTGGGTTTGTCGCTGATTTTCTCGCTCGGCGGTATCGTGAACCTGGCGCACGGAGCCTTTTACGCTATTGGCGCTTATCTGGCGCTGACCATCGGCAATCAACTCGGATTCACCAGTGCGGCGATTCTTTCGCCCCTGGTGGTCGGTGCTCTAGGCGTCGTGATTGAGCGCGTCCTTTTCCGTCGGTTCTATAAGAGTGATCCAGCGCTTTCGTTGTTGCTCACCTTCGGATTGGCGATGGTGGCGGAGCAGGTTCTGCGGATGGTGTTCGGCGCAGCCCCGCTGTCTTGGTCGATTCCGCCCGAGCTGCGTGGGCAGGTTTTTATTGGCGACTTTATTTATCCGCGCTATCGCCTTCTCATTTTGAGTGTTGCGGTCCTATGCGTGGCTGGGCTTTGGGTGTTGTTGCAACGTACCCCCTTTGGGCGGGTTGTTCGCGCTGGGGTTCAGAATCCGGAGATGCTTGGCGCACTTGGGATTTCGCTCCAACCCTATATGGCTGCGGTTGCTTTTCTGGGTGTGGGCTTAGCGGGGTTAGCCGGGGTGATGCTCGCGCCGATTTTTTCGATCCATCCGGCGATGGGGGCAGAGATTATTACCTCCGCGTTTGTCGTTGTCGTCATTGGCGGTCTAGGGTCTTTTT
>RFPW01000092.1 GCA_009925965.1 Betaproteobacteria bacterium | reverse complement strand
GGGGTATTCCCAGCATTCTGGCGTCGTGATTGTGTGTGATGGCACGGAGGCCGCGGATCGTCGTATTGAACGTGTTTTATGGAATGACCCCGCGACTGGCGTCATGCGCCACGCCGACGCCGGCTATGCCGACGCGCTCGACTGCGCCCAGTCGCAGGGATTGAATCTACCGATGTCGTTCTAAGTTTTGTAGCCCGAGATGGCCAATTGAATCTTGGCTATCCATTTTGAAGGAGTCCCCTGTGAATCGAGTTGCCGCTAATTTTTGTAAGCGCTTGCCCAGCCTTGCCGCAGGAGTCGCGTTGACTCTCGGTGTTCAGGGTCTCAATCTGGCACAGGCACAGGCACAGGCACAGGCACAGGAGACCAAGGTCACCATCGCGATATCGGGTTGGACTGGTTTTGCGCCACTCACACTGGCCAAAGAAGCGGGGCTCTTCAAGAAACAGGGACTCGACGTCACGATCAAAAAAATCCCCCAAAAAGATCGACACCTGGCGATCGCATCGGGCGATGTGCAGTGTGCGGCGACTACGGTAGAAACCTGGGTGGTCTGGAATGCGAATGGCGTCGCGACGACCCAGATTTTTCAGCTCGACAAGAGTTTTGGGGCCGACGGCATGGTCGTGAAGCCGGGCATTCAGAAGATCGCCGACCTCAAGGGCAAGACGATTGCTGCGAGCGCCCCAGGGACGGCGCCTTATTTCACGCTCGCCTGGATGCTCAAGAAGAACGGCTTGACGCTCAAGGACGTGAACATCGTGAGCCTGGAACCACAGGCAGCCGCGAATGCCATGATCGCCGGCACCGCGAATCTGGACGCTGGAATGACCTATGAGCCTTATCTCTCCGCCGTTCGGTCCAAACCCGAGGCGGGCCGCATCATCGCGACCACCCTCGACTATCCGATGGTGATGGATACCTTTGGTTGCACGCCGAAGTTTCTGGCCGACAATCCAAAGGCGGCGAAAGGGTTGGCCGATGGATATTTTGAGGCGCTTGAGCTGATCAAATCCGACCCGAAGAAGAGCTTCGAGACCATGGGCGCGGACGTCAAGCAATCGGGTGAACAGTTTGAGGGCTCGCAAAAATATCTGCGCTGGCAGGACCGTGAGGCCAACCGCAAGTTCTTCGCCGGTGAGCATGCGGCCTTCAGTCGCGAGGCTGCCGATCTCTTGCTAGAAGCCGGAATCATTCGGCAAATGCCTGATCTGTCCAAACTAGCGGATACGCGCTTCCTGCAGTGAGTCAACACGGCGAAGCTGGCGCTTGGCTGCAACCGCTGGCGCCAGTCAGCCCCGGAGCGCGGATCGCTCTGGGGTTAGCATTCTTTGTTGTTTTTTTCGGCCTGTGGTCCCTGATCACGTTCGGTGGCGTCGTCTCGCCGACGTTCCTTGCCGATCCAATTACGATGCTCCGAGGGGGTTGGCGGCTCCTGCGCGAGTACGGATTTTTGGGCGATATCGGGATGACCGTCTGGCGGGTGCTGGGGGGCTTCCTCATTGCGGTCGCGATTGCACTACCGCTCGGCATTGCGATGGGAGCCTACAAGCCGATCGAGGCATTTTTTGAACCCTTCGTTTCCTTTGCCCGGTATTTGCCTGCTTCGGCCTTCATCCCCTTGCTCATCCTCTGGGCCGGTATTGGCGAGGCTGAAAAGCTGGCAGTGATCGTCATCGGAAGCGTATTTCAGCTGATTCTGATGATCGCGGTCGTCGTCGGCCGGACTCGGCGCGATCTCGTCGAAGCCGCCTCCACGCTCGGTTGTAGCGGTCACGGCCTGGTTTTTCGGGTCCTGTTGCCGGGGGCCGCACCCGAAATTGCCGAGATCTTGCGGACGGTTCTGGGTTGGGCCTGGACCTATGTCATCGTCGCTGAACTGATCGGGGCGTCCAGTGGGATCGGCCATATGATCACCGACAGTCAGGCGTTGTTGGCGACTGACCAAATTATCTTTGGGATCCTTGTGATTGGACTGATTGGACTCGCCAGCGATCTGGCGTGCAAGCGTCTGAATCAATGGTCTTTCCCCTGGGCCCAACTGGGGCGCTGAAACATGGCACTGCTGAATTTGAGGGGTGTCAGCCGAAGCTTTGCGTTGTCTGGCGGGGCGCCAGCGACCGTCGCGTTGCAAGCCACCGATCTTCAGGTGAATGAGCATGAATTCCTGACGATCCTGGGCCCCAGTGGGTGCGGCAAGAGCACGCTGCTGCGGATCGTTGCCGGTCTCGAACGGCATGATGCTGGCGAGGTCATCCTGGACGGACGGCCCATTGCCGGACCCGGTTCGGATCGGGGTATGGTGTTCCAGAGTTACACGCTCTTTCCCTGGTTGACCGTGCGGGACAACGTCTGCTTTGGTCTGCGGGAACGTCGAATTCCGCGACCCCAGCAGCTCGAGATCGCCCAAGAGTATCTTGCCCAGGTCGGATTAAGCGGTTTTGAACATCACTATCCACGCCAGCTCTCGGGTGGCATGCAGCAACGGGTGGCCATCGCGCGGGCACTCGCGAATGGTCCTCGGATCCTTTTGATGGACGAGCCATTTGGGGCCTTGGATCATCAGACCCGTGAACTCATGCAGGAGCTGCTTCTCGATGTCTGGCAGGCCAATCGAAAGACGGTGTTGTTCGTGACCCACGATATTGATGAAGCGATCTTCATGGGGACTCGAGTGGCGGTCATGACCGCCCGGCCAGGTCGGATCAAACTGGATCAATCGATTGAACTGGGCTACCCACGCCATTACTCGATCAAGACATCGCCCCCGTTTGCCGCGATCAAATCCGAACTCATGGAGCAAGTCCGTATTGAAGCGAGGGCCGCGCAGGCGGCGACGGTTCAACTCGCCGCGATCGACTCATCGGGAGCGAAGGTTTGAACGCAGTTCTCTGGCGCAATGCGCACGCGATCAGCCTGGCGACGGTCTCAGGATGGGGTGCGTTCGAGTGCGCGGCGGTCGTGACGGTGGGGGATACGATTCGCTGGATCGGCGCACAGTCCGATTTGCCAGCGAATCTTGAGCGCGATTTGGGCGTCCGTTCAGTCAATGAGGTAGATCTGGGGGGGGCATTGCTTACCCCGGGTTTGGTCGATTGTCATACCCATCTGGTTTATGGCGGTCATCGCGCCGCGGAGTTTGAGTTGCGGCTTGAGGGGGTGAGCTACGAGGCCATTGCCCGGTCGGGAGGCGGTATTCGTTCGACTGTGAACGCGACCCGCACGGCAACCGACGAGGATCTCTTTGAGCGGGCCTGCAGTCGAGCCCGGACGCTGATGTCCCAAGGGGTGACCACGATTGAGATCAAGTCTGGCTATGGACTTTCAGAACACCATGAGGCCCGAAGCCTTCGCTGTGCGCGGCGGGTTGCGCAGGCGCTTGGGCTGACTGTTCGAACCACCTGCCTCGCGGCGCATGCGATTCCCTCGGAGTTTGAGGGGCGCCCAGATGATTACATCGAGGCGGTCTGCGCCTGGTTGCCGAAATGGCATGCCGAGGGTCTCGTCGATGCGGTTGATGCATTCTGCGAGCGAATCGCATTCAGCCCCGATCAGGTCCGTCGAGTTTTTGAGTGTGCACGCGCATTAGGCCTTCCCGTGAAACTGCACGCAGAACAATTGAGCGACCAGGGGGGAGCCGCGTTGGCCGCGGAATTTGGTGCGCTGTCTTGCGACCATTTAGAGTGGGCATCGGATGCTGGTATTGCCGCGATGGCTGCAGCCGGTAGCGTCGCTGTTCTGCTGCCTGCGGCGTTTTACTTTCTGCGGGAAACACAATTGCCGCCCGTGCAAGCCTTGCGTCGGGCCGGGGTTCCGATCGCGCTCGCGACCGATCACAATCCGGGTTCCGCGCCCCTTCTGTCCCCCTCTCTGGTCTTGAATCTGGCCTGTACGCTTTTTCGTTTGACCCCGGAAGAGGCGCTCCGCGGAATGACCGTCCATGCGGCGCGTGCGCTGGGCCTGCGCGATCGTGGGGCTCTGGCGGTTGGCATGCGGGCCGATTTTGCGGTTTGGGATCTGGATCACCCAGCCGAACTCGCCTACTGGATCGGGCATCAGGCCTGTCGCAAAACCATCCTTGGCGGAGTGCTTCAGTGATCTACAAGCTGGATGAAGGCCACCTGCCGCTGTTGGTGAGCGTGCCGCACTCCGGGCGTAAGCTGCCGCCTGCGCTCGCCAGTCGAATGGTGCCCAGAGCGCTTGAGGTTGAGGACACTGACTGGCATGTTGAAAAGCTCTATGACTTCGTGAAGGAACTGGGCGCCAGTTTTTTGGTCCCCCAATTCAGTCGCTATGTCGTTGATCTGAATCGACCTCCCGAAGATCTGCCGATGTACGCCGGGGCCAACAATACGACGATCTGCCCCACGACTTTTTTCAATGGGGATCCCCTCTATTTGCCAGATCAAATCCCTGATCAATCGGAAATTGATGAGAGAATTAAGAATTATTGGAAACCCTATCATCATACGATTGCCGCGGAGCTGACCCGACTTCGTGACTTGTATGGTTATGCAATTTTGTTCGATGGTCACAGTATTCGCGGCGAAGTGCCATGGTTGTTTGAAGGTCGCCTGCCAGATCTGAATTTGGGAACGGTCAACGGCCGGAGTTGCGCGTCTGCCGTGCGCGAGCGTTGCGTCGACGTGCTCAAGCTGCAAACCCAGTTCAGTCATGTCACCGACGGTCGCTTTAAGGGGGGGTATATCACCCGCCATTACGGTCGGCCCGATCAGGGCTGGCATGCCGTTCAGATGGAAATGACGTGGTCGAGCTATCTCGACGAAGCGAGTCCGCCGCATTGGGATCCCGTTCGGGCTGAACCCGCACGGCGCGTCATGAAGGGCCTTATCGAATCGCTGTCTCAATGGCGGCCGGATTGACCGTTTGGGCGCCGCAGGCCTGGGTAGATGGCCGCTGGCATTTTGGCGTTGTCTTGACGGTCGATTCGCGCGGTTGCTGGTCAAGCGTGACGCCGGGTTACGGCGAGGCCCCAGCGCAGGCTAAACGCTTGGCAGGGCCTGTGCTGCCGGGCCTCGTGGATGCCCATGGCCACGCTTTTCAGCGCGCTTTCGCGGGTTTGACGGAACAGCGGTTTCAAATGCGCGATGACTTCTGGGCCTGGCGTGATCGGATGTATCAGGTGGCACAGCGTCTCAACCCGGCTTTGCTGAAGGCGGTGGCCGCGCAATGTTTTGTTGAACTCCTCGCCGGTGGCTATACCCATCGTTGTGAATTCCATTATTTACGGGGTGGTTCTGGATTCGAGAATAATGAAGACGATTGGCGGATGGAGGACGCGCTCATCGAGGCAGCCGAGGAGACCGGCATCGGACTGACGATTTGTCCGGTTCTCTATGAGCGATCGGGTTTCAATTTGTTTGGATTGCAGCCACAGCAGCAGTCGTTTCGCCTGGACGCCGCAGGTGTGTGGCGCGCGGCTGAGCGCATTGATTCGCTCGCGCATGAACGCGTCTCAGCGGGTTTGGCGATTCATTCGTTGCGCGCTGCGAGCGCAGATTCAATCGTGCAATTGTTGCGGTTGGCGGCCGAGGTTGATTGGCCGATCCATATGCATGTCGCTGAGCAGACACAGGAGGTTGAAGATTGTCTGGCGGCGACAGGGATGAGACCGGTGCAGTGGCTCGCCCGGATGAATCTCCTGGATTCGCGTTGGCACCTCGTGCACGCCACCCATACCGACCCTGAGGAAATTGACTCAGTGGCCCAGGCGCGTGCCTCGGTGGTGATATGTCCCAGCACCGAAGCGAATTTGGGGGATGGTCTGACCGACGTGCCACGATGG
Organism: Betaproteobacteria bacterium; assembly: GCA_009925965.1. Lineage (GTDB taxonomy): Bacteria > Pseudomonadota > Gammaproteobacteria > Burkholderiales > Burkholderiaceae_E > RFPW01. Next base: position 2,332 of record RFPW01000092.1, on the reverse strand, counting down.
CTCAAGGCGGGCGTGCCGATTTCGATTGGCTCCGACAGTGAGATTGGACGGGATTGGCGCGAGGAACTCCGATGGCTTGAGTTGGGTCAGAGACTTGTTCGTCGGGAACGCGGGGTTTGTGCCGAGCCAACGACATGGACCTCACCCGCCGAATGTTTATTTGAGGGGGGCCTGGGGGCAGGCTCTGCTGCCGCGGGTTTAAAGGGAAGCGGACTGTGCGTTGGCGCCCGGGCGGATCTGCTGGTGGCCGACCCGCTCGATCCTGCACTGCTTGGGCTGCCGCCTCAGCGAATGCTCGATGCGCTCGTGTTTTCGAGTCCAGTCAAGCCATGGCGAGACGTGATGGTTGCAGGGCAATGGGTTATCCGCGATGGGCATCATCCATTCGCATCGAGAGCGGCCGAGCGGTTCGTCAGCGCCATGAAGGTCATTTGGGAGGAGCCGATCACATGAGAGACCTGAATCAAATGAAAGACCTTAATCCTGTAGCGATCGATCAAGCTGCGCCCGTTCCCCGAGCGCCAAACCGCAGGTCTATCCTCAGAGTGCTCGGTGCCGCGCTCGCGGCGAGTGCCTTCGACGAATCGAACCTCCATGCGCAGACGATATCCGCCGCGGGGCGTCCGGTTCGACTGGTCGTGCCCTATCCCCCAGGCGGTCCGCTGGACTTGTCGGCCCGTGCGCTGGCGGAGGCCGCTCGTCCGACTCTTGGACAGATCATTGTGGAAAACCGATCGGGCGCCGGTGGCAATCTCGGCGCCGATGCGGTGGCCAAGTCGGCGCCCGATGGGCAGACCCTGCTGTTGGGTGCGGTTGCCACACATGCGATCAATCCGTGGCTTTATTCAAAGATTCCCTACGATGCCGAGCGCGATTTCATCCCCATTACGTTGATCGCGAACGTTCCGAACGTGCTGGTACTTGAAACGACCTTCGCCACCCGTCACCGGATCGATTCGGTTCCTGCGTTTGTTCAGTACCTTCGCGCCCATCCGGGGCAACTGAGCTTTGGCTCGGGTGGTAACGGGAGTGCGGGGCATCTGGCTGGGGAATTGTTCAAGATGCAGACCGGGACGTTCGCGGTCCACATCCCGTATCGGGGGGCCGCGCCGGCGCAGTTGGCGTTGCAGGGCGGTGAAGTTCAGTTCATGTTCGATAACCTGGCGTCGGCTGCGCAGCGGATCCGGGATGGCCGGATTCGGGCGCTCGCGATCACAACCCGCCAGTCCTCCAGCGCATTTCCTGATTTAAAACCGCTGGCGAGCAGCGGGGTGGCGGAGCTCAAAGCGTTCGACATCAGCACGTGGTTTGGACTTTTTGCGCCAGCGGGTACCCCGCTAGAGGTGATCGAGCGCTTGCATGCAGGATTTACGGGAGCCATGCAAACCCGGTCTTTTCGGGATTTGATGACCACCCTGGCAGCTGAGCCGACGCCAACGTCTCCAAGCGAATTCGCCACCTTGATTGCTCAGGAAAGTCGAAAATATCAGGCGATCGTCCGCCATGCCAAAGCCACTGTGGATTAAATGATGCCGATTGCACGCGACCTTGATTTGGTGTTCCCTGCGACTGTTGTGCCTCCGCTGACTCCGTTCACTGCGAATGGCGCCGTTGACTATGGCGCGCTCGAACGAATGGTCAATTACGTTGTTGAAGACTGTGAAGCGACGATGGTGATTGCAGCCGGCGTCGAAGCGCAGGAGTATCAATTTTTGAGCCTCTCAGATCGTAAAGATCTGATTAAGAGCACGATCGAACTCGTTGGTGGGCGACGGCCGGTTGCAGTTGGAATTTCCCATCCGTCGACTCGAACAGTCCTGGAACTGGCCGAATTTGCGCAAGCACAGGGCGCCGCAGCGCTGCAGTTGTTGGCCCCGATGAAACCGACCGGTGGGCAACCCCGTCTGAGTGAGCTTGTTCGTTATTTTGAGTCGGTTTTGCAGAGAACGACGTTGCCGATGATGCTCTATCTCAACCCAGGCCCGGGTGCAGACGTGTCGGTCAAGGATACGGTCGAACTCGCAAAGCTCGAGGGCATCGCGTTTGTGAAGGAAAGTTCACGCGATCTGACTCGTGTGTCGCGCCTCATCGAAGAAATTGAGCATGGCGGTCATGCACATTACTTCACCACGCTACAGATGAATCTGGCGTCCCTGATGCTCGGCGGCACAGGCGTGACACTGCCACCCCCTGCCGCGTTCATTTCGAACAAGATTCATCGCGCCTTCAAGGCTGGAGATTGGGTCGAGGCGGCGCGCCTGCAGCGGCAGTTCGCGCTATTTCCGTCGCGCTGGATGGAATTTGGCTTGGCCGCAGTGATGAAAGCAGCGCT
>RFPW01000091.1 GCA_009925965.1 Betaproteobacteria bacterium | reverse complement strand
GCGTCGAGGACAGGAATTGGTGAATCAAGTAGCCATTGGCTGCATGGATTTCGATGCCATCGCAGCCGGCCTTCAGCGCATTGGCGGTGCCATGGGCATAGTCCGCGACCGTCTTGTGGATCTCGTCGACGGTCATCGCACGCGACGGGGTCGCCGCGATTTGCGCGTAGCGGCCGTTCGCCATCAACCCGTAGACCTGAAGCTGGTGAAGATCATCGTTGATGCCGGAGGGCGACAGGGGAGGGTTTCCGTGCAGGATGGCTTCCGAGCCCACGCGCCCGCAGTGCCAGAGCTGCATAAAAATCCGCCCGCCCGCCTGATGCACCGAATCGGTGATCTGATGCCAGGCATCAACTTGAGCCTGACTGTAAATGCCGGGGGCCCGCTCAAATGAGCAGGTCTCCGATGAAATGTTGGTGGCCTCGGTAATGATCAGCCCGGCGCTGGCGCGTTGCGTGTAATACCGGGTCGACATTGCCTGAGGGACATCGTTTGCATCCGCGCGACAGCGCGTGAGGGGGGCCATCGCAATGCGGTTGGGCAGTTGCAGGCCGTTCAGGGCCATCGGGGTGAGTAGTTTTTTCATGTCGGTATCAAGTTGGGCTGATCGGAAATTGTTGAATGAACGTCCGATTGTCGCCGAGCTAGCCTAGACTATCCAGAGTCAGGATCTTCAGGGTTGGTCGCTGCCATGCAGGGCATTGATTTGCGGGATTTTCTGGATCCGAAGGGATGCTTGTCTGTCGCCTCAGGGGCGGAACGCCGGCTAGGGCAATTTTTAGCGGCCGTCGTGGCCCATGAGACCGATCTCAAGCGAGTGGATCATCTGGGGCCAGAATGCGTAAGTTGTTCCAAGGAACAGGTCGATACCGATACCCAGGCCGACGGGGTGATCGCCTGGAACTGTTATGCCTGCGGCAGCCAGGGCCAGATCGCTCATTGGCAGGGGTCGCTTTGGGATCTGAGTGCAAGGGATTCCAATCATTGACGGATGATCCGATCACCGTTGAATATTGGGGCTGACCCCTGAACCTCCCGAATTGCTATGTCTGTCATTACAACAATCGAAGACTTGCGCGTACTGGCCGAGCGCCGTGTGCCCCGGATGTTTTACGACTACGCCGATAGCGGTAGCTGGACCGAGGGCACCTATCGGGCCAATTCGGACGATTTTCAGAAAATCAAGTTGCGCCAGCGGGTCGCGGTCAATATGGACGGGCGCAGCACCGCGACGAAGATGTTGGGGATCCCAGTCAAAATGCCTGTGGCGATTGCGCCGACTGGTATGACCGGGATGCAGCATGCCGACGGCGAGATTCTTGCCGCGCGGGCGGCGGAAAAGTTTGGCATCCGTTTTACCCTCAGCACGATGAGCATCTGCTCGATCGAGGATATTGCGGCCCACACCAAACAGCCTTTCTGGTTTCAGTTGTACGTCATGCGCGACCGCGGGTTTGTCGAGCGCCTGATCGAGCGGGCCCGAAATGCCGGCTGCGACGCACTGATCCTTACCCTGGATTTACAGATTCTTGGTCAGCGCCACAAAGACTTGAAAAATGGCCTCTCCGCGCCACCCAAACCAACGCTTGCCAATATTCTCAACCTGATGACCAAGCCGTCATGGTGCCTCGACATGCTTGGGACTAAGCGTCGTAGCTTCGGCAATATCGTCGGTCATGTGTCGGGTGTGAGCGACATGGCCAATCTGTCGGCCTGGACGGCTCAACAGTTCGACCCCTGCCTGAATTGGGCTGACGTCGAATGGATCAAGAAGCGGTGGGGCGGCAAATTGATCCTAAAAGGGATTCAAGATCCTGAGGATGCGCGGTTGGCGGTAGCCTCGGGCGCCGATGCGCTCATCGTTAGTAATCATGGCGGCCGGCAACTCGATGGTGCTCAGAGCAGTATCGAGGCCCTGCCAGCCATTGTTGCTGAAGTCGGTAGTCAGATTGAAGTCCATATGGACGGCGGGATCCGGAGCGGGCAGGATGTCCTAAAGGCTTGGGCGCTCGGGGCCCGCGGCACTTATATTGGTCGGGCTTTTCTCTACGGCCTTGGTGCACTCGGTGAGGCGGGGGTGACCAAGACGCTGGAGATTATTCACAAAGAACTTGACCTCACCATGGCCTTTTGTGGTCACCGATCCATTGAGACGGTGAATCAAAACATACTGCTTACGTGAGTCGTTTGCCGCTTTTTCCCCTGGGCCACGGTTTGTTTCCCGATGGCAGACTGCAACTGCAGATCTTCGAAGTTCGGTATCTTGATCTTATCCGGCGTTGCTTTCAGGATGGCACAGCTTTCGGCGTAGTCTGGCTATCGGAGGGCGATGAGGTCCAAAGGCCAGGGCAAATTCCAAGTGTTTTCCCCTGGGGTTGTTTGGCGCACATTAACGATCTCGTCACCGTGCAGCCCGCACTTTTGAGGGTCCGCTGTCGCGGTGGTCTGCGATTTCGCCTGGATGGAGTTGAAGCTGGACCTTATGGCGTTTGGTATGCAGAGACTGAGACGGTCGATGCAGATCCCGCCATCGATATCCCGCAAGATCTTCAGGGTCTGAGTGACCGGCTCGGGAAGTGGATTGCTCAAGCGCAAACAAAGGGTTTTGAGGACCGCCTGCCGATGGAGCCGCCTTATCGGCTCGACGAATGCGGTTGGGTCGCAAATCGGTGGGCGGAACTCCTATCGCTACCCGGCGAGCAGAAGCTGGATCTACTGGCCGAGATGGACCCGCTCCGGCGCTTACGCGCCATCAAGGCCTGCCTTGAAGATCCGGAGGGCGCCTGAACGTTGGCGGTTCACCAGCCGTGATGGTGTCCGTGATGACGGCGCTGCATGTAGGCGGGGGCATACGTTGCTCCATAGCCTGATCCATACGCAGGTCCATACGTTGGTCCATACGTTGGTCCATACGCTGGTCCGTAGTTCTGGACATACGCTGGTGCCACGCGATATTGCACGACCGGTGCAACTGCCTGTGGGTAGTAAGCAGGAGGGTAATAAGCTGGTGCCGGCGCATAAACCGGCCCTGTGACGTAGCCCGGCGAAACGCGGTAAGCGACACCGGGAGTTGCCATGTAAACCGCGGGCCCAACTGGCGCAGGGAATGCCGCCGCGCCACCAGCGACCTGAGCATTGGATGCAATCAGTCCGCCAATCAGAGCACCTGCCAGGGCGGCCTGTTCACGGTCTCCCCAAGCGTGGGCGCTTGGGATCAACGCCAGCGTCGCCAAGCAAAACGCCGCACTACGGATCGATTTTGATTTCATGACCGTTCTCGGTTTGGTTTCATAAACAACATGCTTACAAGCCCAAAACGCGGTTCGTGGCCCTCCCGTTGACGGCTGTCCGGGTCTGCGTTGTGCCGAGTTGTAACGAATTGTCAGACCGCTTCCGCGCTTAGCCCGCCGAGGCGCGCGTGAAGACGGCCCCGCGTCGCCACTGCTACTAAAACCAACACCTCATCGGGGTTCGGGCCGTCCGAAAAAGCCACGGTGACCGTATCGTAATGCGAACGCACGTAGAGCTCGTGCTTATGAGCCAGCGGAATGTCGATCGGTGTCATCGGACCGCCACGCTTTCCGGTTGATGGAATCCAGGCTTTGCCGCCACCCAGAATATCCCTTAAGGGATTGGCAAATGCAGCGGTCAGGAACGCATTGCCGTGTTCGTATTCGCCGTTCAGTCCGACCAGACAGGCTTTGCCGACGCTGGAGTGGATGTCCCCGTCCAGTGCCTTCAGGATACGGTTTCCGAATGCCTCTCCGAGCGCAGCGGATTGATCAACAACGGGGCTCATGTCTGGCGTGAATGAACCGTTAGCAAACGGATTGCGCAGGCAGGCGCCAATAACGATCTTCCTAATCGGATGGCCATCAGCAGGATGATGAATCTCGGTGGCCAGAATTTCTTCTTCGTAGGTGGTCCAGCGGCGGATCGAAAATGGGGTCGGTGTCGAAGGTTTGTTGATCATCATGGGTCGATGCTTGAGTCTGAAATCATCTAGTGGGCGGCGCCACCGAAATCCTGTGGCACTCGATTTTGCGCGATGCGGATTGATTTCATCGGGGCAGGGGTGTTTCGGCTGCGTCCAACAAATCGGGGTATGCCATCTGTGATGACGGCGGCCACTGCCGCGATGTCACCGTTCTCGAGGGCGCTCAACGCATCGTTTTTTGACCCGCCGACGCAGGCGTCGATCAGGACCACGTCGGCATCTTTACCAACCTGCAAGAATCCCGAATTCCTTCGATAAACCCGCGCATTGTTTCCGGTCGCGGCAGCAATCGCCATTTCGGGCGGCATATTTCCCAGGCTCGCCAGGTGGCTGATGGTGTACATCATGCCAAGCGGCATGATCCCCGAGCCCGTCGGGGTGTCCGTGGCAATCAGGAACCGGTCGAACTGCCCCGCTTCGCGAATCAAATGACCCAAAAGCAGAGTGGTGCGCAGGTTGCCAGCCGTACAGACCTGAAGTGCCATGTTGGATTCGTTAACGAGGCGCGGGTAGTCCGCATCGGGCATTGCAACCGGCCCGCCATTGGTATGGAACGACACGTCGGCCTGCATGGCGATCAGGTGGTCGGCCCAAATCCCGGAGGACCCCGGGATCGAAGAGCCCCCGGTATGCACCAGCGTGGTCATGCCATGTTTTTTGGCCCAAGCAATCATAGGAGCGTAATCGTACGGTGTATTGACCCCACCGAATCCAGCTTTGGCGAGCCACACGCCCTGCGCCGCGATCTCTTCAAAATCACGCTCAACCAGGCCCGGTTCGAGGATGACGGCTCCCGCCCAAACCCTCATGCCGCCCGGGCGGTAGTGCTCGAAGCATTTCATGGCTGCGACGGCCAGGGCCTTGACCCCCACGGGATCTTTTGGACGCCCAGGCACGTGGACTTCAGAGGCGCTGATCGCAGTGGTCACGCCGCCATGGACGTAGCTTTCCAGAAAGCCGACAGTCTTCTGGCGCGGGGTGTAGTCGCCAAATGTATTGTGAACCTGCGAGTCAATCAGCCCGGGAATAGCTGTCGCACGATCGGCATCAATGACCACGTCGCACTGGGCGAGATCGGAATCTGAGACCGTACCGACTTGGAGAATTTTTCCGCTATCCATCAGAATCGCGTCGCCCTCAACCCAGGGGGCTCGCCAATCACCGGAAACGATTCGACCACAATTTACAACGGCAGTTTTCATGAGGATCAATCGACAGAGTTGGGTGCCCTATGCTTTACTGCTGCAAAACAAAGGGAGATTTTTTGATGGCCAAAGCCTACTGGATCAGCGCGTACCACGCCATTCATGATGCCGACGCATTGGCGGCTTACGCGAAACTGGCGTTGCCCGCCATCACCTCGGCCGGGGGCAAGTTCCTCGCTCGTGGAATGCCCGCCGCAGTAAAGGAGCAGGGCATCGCTCAGCGTACCGTGCTCGTCGAATTCGAATCGGTTGATGCTGCCCTGGCGGCCTACAACAGTCCTGCCTATCAAGAGGCGGTGGCCGCACTGGGCACGCATGCCGTGGTGCGCGACCTGCGCATTATTGAGGGCACCTAAGGTTGAGGACAGTTAAGGCGCTTCAGGATTTCATCGATCCAGGGGGCGCTATAGGTGCCGGCAGCGATCGCGGCCATCATCTGACTCTCGACTGCGGCTTTCGTCCGAGCAGCTGCCAGTAAGGACTCAGCCTCAGCGTATGGCACGCAAAGCACGCCGTCGTCATCGCCGAGGATGAGATCGCCAGGGTGAATCACCATGCCGTCGATCGCGATTGTGGTGTTGATTTCACCCGGTCCGTCTTTGTAAGGACCCTGATGGGTCACCCCGGCCGCGAATACCGGGAAAGTCCCTTCGCGGAGCGCCCGCGCATCTCGGATGGCACCGTCGATGACGATGCCAGCAGCGCCTCTCGCGATGGCGATCGTGCTCATGATTTCCCCGATCAAGGCGTTGGTCAGGTCGCCGCCGCCGTCGACGACCAATACATCCCCCGGCGTGAGCAGGTCGAGCGCCTTGTGGATCATCAGGTTGTCGCCCGGGCGAACACGTACCGTTAGCGCAGGCCCCGCCATTGGGTTGCCCTGATGCATCGGGCGCAGTCGAGGGCCAGCCGAAAACATTCGCGACATGCAATCACTGACGTTTGAGACAGGAATCTCGAGGAATTGCTTCGCGAGTTCAAGGCTCACAGCCTGATGACGCTTCAGGATTTGAAGACCGAGCATGATGATTCCTCAGGTTTGAAAGTCGAGTTTGATTTTTGCGAGAAAGTCCTTCATGAATCGGGCTTCATCATTGACTCGGCGGTTCATTTCAGCACGCGTCAACATGAGCGGCTCAAGCCCATTATTTCGGAGTTTGGCCGCGGTCGCCGGACTGTTGATGGCGGCGTTGAACTGGACATTCATGGCGTCAAGGACTTCGGCAGGCATCGAAGCAGGCGCCCAGACTGCAATCCAGGACGGGATCGACTGACCCTTAAAAACATCGACCAGTGAGGGCACGCCGGGCAGGCTCTTGAGGGTGTTGGCCTGCACGACCGCCAACCAGCGTAGCTTGCCGCTTGCGACCATTGGACCGCCCACAGGGATGGTGGTGAATACCGCGTCTAGATGCCCCCCCGCAGCGTCCGCAATCATGGGTGGTCCGCCCTTGTAGGGCACCATGATCAGGTCCAGATTGGCGGCCCGTTCCAACAAAAGCGCCGATAAGTGATGAGGCGTCCCGGTGCCGGCCAGACCGACCCGAAGCCGTTGTCCGGGCTCGCGGGCTTTTGCCAAAAACTGCTCGAGGGTCGTGACCCCTAGTTGCGGCGTCACCGCCAGCAGCAAAACCATATCGGCAATCGCGGCAACCGGCACCAGATCCTTGAACGGATCCACCGATTTGGACGATAGCTGGGGGACGAACGGGTTCGTCGTGAGTACCGAATTCGATAACACCGCGAAGCTGTTCGTCTCTGCGCCTTGCCGAGCCACGTACTCGAGAGCGATGTTGCCTGAAGCGCCGGGTCGATTTTCGATAATGGACAGCGGTTGACCGCTCGTTGTCAGCGCTTCAGTGGTCGTCCGGATTGCAAAATCGACCACGCCACCGGCTGGAAAACCAACGATGAAACGGGCTTGCTTGGCGAGCGTGCCTTGGGCGCGGGCCAGGCCAGCCAGGGATGCGGCGGCTCCACCCGCCATCCAGGAAATGATCTGTCGCCGATCCATGGAATTCCTTTTGAATGATGTTTGTGCACGCCGAGCGTCTCACGGGAGGGCCCTCGGTTTGGCGTCGTTGGTCTACGGAAAAACCCTTGGGTCAGGGCCACGGCCTATTCGCCCGCGTCCAATGAAAACCGGGCGCTTGAGTCGCGCCCGATTAAGCGAACCAATTCGGGCAAGGCCTCTTTCAGCGAAGCATGCAGGGTGTAGGGCGGATTGATCACGAACAGTCCACTGGCGCTCAGACCGGGGCGGACACTCTCGGTGCTGGGGCGATCAGACGGGGTGTCGCTGCGGCCCACATCGAGGCTGCAGTGCAGCCAGGGACGCTTGCACCGGATCGAGAGATTCCAGAGTTTTCGGGGTAACTCCTGCGCATCGAGACGGGCGATGCTTGGGTACCAGATCACGTACGTACCCGTTGCGAATCGTTGTATCGCATCCTTCATCATTTTGACGACACGGGTGTAGTCCGTCTTCATTTCATAGCTGGGGTCGCACAGAATCAGGCCCCGGCGCGAGGGCGGGGGTAGAAATTTTTTGAGTCCTTCGAAGCCGTCTTCGCGCAGGATGGCGACTTGTCGGCCGGCTTTGAGTTGGTCGATATTGCCCGTCAGCAGCTTGATGTCGGTTGGGTGTAGCTCAAATAGTTTGAGCCGGTCACGATCGCCTAGCAGTTGCTGAATCAAAAACGGCGAGCCCGGATAGATCGTCCAGCCGCCAGACGAATTGAAGCCTTTGACCAGGTCGAGGTAGTCGTTCACCGCCGCGCTGCCCGATCGGATCCCATTGCCTGCCTTGGATCGGTTGATCGTGTTGACCAGTCGGAGAATTCCGTCGGTGGCCTCGGCGCTGGTATTGGCCTGGGAGGCGTCCAGGCGATAAAGCCCCGCGCCGGCGTGGGTATCGATCACCTGCAAGGCTGTCGCTTTTTGCGTCAGATGACGAAGCGTCGCGACAAGCACC
>RFPW01000010.1 GCA_009925965.1 Betaproteobacteria bacterium | reverse complement strand
CTCAAGACCGATGACGATTTCCCAATCGGTTGCCATCGATTTCAACCCGTCGTCACAGAGCGTGGTTCGGGCGGCCTGCGCAGGTGCCAATTGGTCACTTGCTGAAACTGATGCGCCACTCGCAGCAAACGCGCTTCCTGGAGTGCGGGTCCAATCAGCTGCATTCCCACGGGGCGGGGGCTAGAACCGGACTCTGATCCAAACCCTGATCCATCCCCTGATCCAAACCCCACAGGCATCGAGAGGCCGGGGAGGCCCGCCAGCGACGCGGGTAGCGTGAAGATATCCGCCAGATAATCCGCGAGTGGATCGCTCTGATGAGCGCCCAGCTTCCAGGCCACGGTGGGTGCGACAGGGCCTGCGATCAGATCGCACTGCTCAAAAGCACGATCGAAGTCATTGGCGACGAGCCGACGAACCTTCTGCGCGCGAAGATAGTACGCGTCGTAATAACCATGACTCAATACATAAGCACCGACCAGGATGCGGCGTTTCACTTCGGCGCCAAAGCCTTCTGCGCGCGAGCGCCGGTAGAGATCCCGCAAGTCGCTTGGGTTGGCTGTGCGATGACCATAGCGCACGCCGTCAAAGCGGCTCAGATTGCTCGACGCTTCGGCGGGGGCGATCACGTAATAGGCCGGAATTGCGAGTTCCGTATTCGGGAGTTGCACGCGCACGCATTGCGCACCCAGAGTCTCGAGGGTATCGAGCGCGGCGCGCACGGCGATCGTTACATCGCCAGCGACGCCAGCGCCAAAAAATTCGTCGGGCAGGCCAATTCGCAATCCGGCCAGCGGGCGCGAGGAGCTCGCGGCGTTGGGGGCGAAAGCTTGATCCAACCCGGCGGAGAAGTCCTCCGGAGCCAGATTCAGGCTCGTCGCGTCCATTGGATCGAATCCGCACATCGCCGAAAGTAACAGTGCGCAGTCTTTGGCGCTGCGTGCCATCGGGCCAGCCTGATCCAGGCTCGAGGCATACGCGATCAGACCGTAGCGGGACGCGCGGCCGTAGGTTGGCTTGATGCCCGTGATGCCACAAAAGGCGGCGGGTTGGCGGATCGAACCCCCCGTATCGGTTCCGGTCGCGGCTGGGGTGAGGCCCGCAGCGACGGCCGCAGCCGATCCGCCTGATGAGCCGCCTGGAACAGCGTCCAGGTCCCAGGGGTTATGCACCGCCCCGTAGGCCGAGTTTTCATTGGTCGAGCCCATCGCGAACTCGTCGCAATTGAGCTTGCCCAGTCCCACCATGCCCGCCTGAAAGAGACGGTCGACCACAGTGGCATCAAACGGGCTTCGATAGTCGGCCAACATCCGGCTGCCCGCGGTCGATACCCAGTCTCTGGTAACCAAGACGTCTTTGTGGGCGATCGGCACACCTTCGAGGGCCCGCGCTTCTCCCCGCGCAATCCGGGCGTCGGCCGCCCGGGCCTGCGCGAGAGTGACCTCGGGGCGCAAGTCCAGAAACGCATTCAAGGGGCTGGATCCGATTTGATCAAGGAGCGCGCGCGCGAGTTCTTCAGCGCTGAATTGACCGGACCGCAGGCCAATCGACAGGTCTGCGAGCCAGCATGGAGGCCTTGGGTCATGTCCGTGCCCTCATTCCACCACCCGGGGCACCAGATAGAGCCCCTCAGCCACTTTCGGGGCGCTGACCTGGTTGGCCGCGCGATCGACCCGCTCGGTGACCGTGTCCGTACGCAATCGGGTCCCGAGTTTGCGGTCCGCTCCGGGGTGGACAAGCGGCTCGACCCCGGTCACCTCCGCGGCTTGTAACTGCTCGATGAGTCCGAAGACCGCGTTCAGGCGTGGCAGGGTTTGATCCGCCTCGTCTGGATCAATCGCGAGCCGGGCAAGCTCGGCGAGTCGTTGGACATCATCGCGGGTGAGCATAGGGAACGTGGCAGGGGGGAGGCGCGGGGGAGGTGAAGTATACGGTATGATCCGCGGATCCACTGTGTGTGAGCCAGTCGGAATGCGGGTTTCAAGACCGAACCCGTTCCCGCCACTCGCCTGATCGAGACCCCGGACCCGCAATGCTCGGCATCATTCGCAAGTATTTCTCGAACGACCTCGCGATCGACCTTGGGACCGCCAACACGCTGATTTACATGCGTGGGAAAGGCATCGTCCTCGATGAGCCCTCGGTTGTCGCTATCCGCCATGAAGGTGGCCCGAATGGCAAGATGACCATTGCTGCGGTGGGCAAAGAAGCCAAGATGATGTTGGGCAAAGTTCCCGGCAATATCGAAGCCATCCGGCCGATGAAAGACGGCGTGATTGCCGATTTCACGGTGACCGAGCAGATGCTCAAGCAGTTCATCCGCATGGTGCATCCCAAAAGCACGTTTGCGCCCAGTCCGCGGATCATCATCTGCGTCCCCTGTGGATCGACACAGGTCGAGCGTCGGGCGATCCGCGAGTCCGCGTTGGGCGCGGGGGCTGCGGACGTTTTTCTGATTGAAGAGCCGATGGCGGCAGCGATTGGCGCCGGCCTCCCGGTGTCTGAGGCGTCCGGCTCGATGGTGGTCGATATTGGTGGCGGTACGACCGAAGTTGGCGTTATTTCGCTCGGCGGAATGGTCTACAAAGGTTCGATTCGAGTCGGCGGCGACAAGTTTGATGAAGCGATCATTAACTACATCCGCCGGAATTACGGCATGCTGATTGGTGAGCCGACCGCCGAATCGATCAAGAAAGCGATTGGTAGCGCGTTTCCGGGCAGTGAAGTGCGAGAAATGGAAGTCAAAGGGCGCAATTTGTCCGAGGGGATTCCGCGCAGTTTCACGGTCTCGTCCAACGAGATCCTGGAAGCGCTGACCGACCCGCTGAATCAGATTGTGTTGAGCGTGAAGATCGCGCTCGAACAGACCCCGCCCGAACTCGGTGCCGATATCGCCGATCGAGGCATGGTCTTGACCGGTGGCGGAGCACTGCTGCGCGACCTTGATCGCCTGCTGATGGAAGAGACTGGGCTCCCGGTGCTGGTTGCCGAGGACCCACTGACGTGTGTGGTTCGTGGATGCGGCACCGCAATTGAGCGGATGGACCGGCTCGGACTTATTTTCACCAACGACTGATGGCCGCGCGTTTGGGCGCGCTGACGCAGTTGCCACTTTTAGGCGCATGCGTTGGAACGGATCCCTCCGCCGTTTTTTAAACAAGGTTTGCCGGCCAAAGTCCGGCTGATGATTTTTGCGGGACTTTCTCTGGTCCTGCTGGTGCTTGACGCCCGCTCGGCGCTCTTTGCGACGCTGCGCCAGGGCGTTGCGACGGTTCTTTATCCGGTCCAGAGGACCCTCTTGGTGCCGCGCGACGTCTTCCACTCGGCAACTGAATCGACCACGCAGGCCTTTCATGAGGTCGGCCAATTGCGCGATGAAAATGCCGAGTTGCGCCGCATCGAAACCACTAACGCGAAGACGCTCCTGTTGGCCGAGCATGTCGCGGCTGAAAACGCCGAACTCCGTCGCCTGTTGGGTGCCCGTGAACAGTTGGCGATTCCGTCGATTGTGGCGGAGGTGCTCTACCAGACCCGAGATACCTTCGCACGCCGGTTTGTGCTCGATAAGGGCACTCAACATGGCCTGGCGTCAGGGCAACCCGTGGTGGACGCGGGTGGTGTGATCGGTCAGATCACGCGCACGTTTCCGCTGTCCAGCGAACTCACACTGGTGACCGACCGCAACCTCTCGATCCCGGTGCAGCTGGATCGCACGGGATTGCGCGCGATTGCCTACGGGGACGCTGAGCCGAACCGACTCGAATTGCGCTATGTTGCAGCGAACGCGGATGTGCGTGCGGGGGATGCGATCACCACCTCGGGTCTGGATGGCCTGTATCCCCCCGGGCTGCCGGTTGGGCGGGTCATTCTGGTTGACCATGCGGGCGGTTCGACCTTTGCCCGAATCCTTCTCGAACCCGCCGCAGGGGTTGATCGGAGCCGAATGATTCTGGTCCTGCAACCCGATGCGTCGCGGCTCCCCCCGCCCGTTTTGGCGCCTGCGGAGCCGGGGCCGGCACGCCGCCGCGGTGCCCGATCGTTGACTTCGCCATGAAACGCTCACCCCGTTCCCCGCCTGACCCGAGGGTGCTTGAGCGCAAGTCGGTGGCCAATGTATTGGCGCCGCGTTCTGCACGCGCGGGTCTTGCACGCGAGCATCTTCTGTTGCCCGCCGACAATGCGTTTATCTCGCTTACGATCGCGATCGCGTTTCTGCTTAATGTGATGCCATGGGGCAGCGCACGCTGGGTACCCGATTTTCTTGCGCTCGTTTTGTTTTTTTGGAACGTGCGTCAACCCAGAAAGGTCGGCATGGGCGTAGCCTTTTTGTTTGGCTTGGTGATGGACGTGCATCAGGCGAGCTTGCTGGGGGAGCATGCCCTGGGGTATTCGTTGTTGTCGTATGGAGCATTTGCGCTTCAGCGTCGATTGCCCTGGTTCGACGTTGGCGGCCAACTCCTGCATGTGTTGCCGCTGTTCGTCGCGGCGGAGTTGGCGACGGTTCTTGTGCGGATGGCCTTGGGAGGTGCGTTTGCGGGCTGGTCGGTGTTTGTGGCGCCCGTGATTTCGGCCCTGTTGTGGCCCGTCGCCGATTTACTGCTGTTGGCGCCCCAGCGCCGGGCGGTCGATCGGGATCAGACGCGCCCTCTCTAAGATGGTCGCGGTCCGTAATACCGAGCAGGAGCTTCATCAGTTCCGGATCCGGGTCGCGGTGGCCGTCGGCCTTGTCGTTACGTGCTTTGTGCTGTTAGCGGCTCGATTCGCCTGGCTGCAAGTGGTTCGACATGATCAGTTGAGCCTGCAAGCCGAGGAGAACCGCATTCAGCTGGTCCCGATCGCGCCCACCCGTGGCCTGATTGTCGACCGCCATGGTGTGGTCATTGCCGAAAACGTCTCTGCTTATACCCTTGAGCTGCAACCGGGGCGGATCGAGAATCTGGAGCAGACCATCACCGAAATCTCCGGTCTCGTCGAAATCAGTATCAAAGATCGGAGACGATTTCGACGGCTATTTGAAGACTCGAAGTCCGCAGAGTCGATTCCGCTTAAGAGCCGTTTAACCGATGAAGAAGTCGCGATTTTGGCGGCGAATCGCTTTCGCTTGCCAGGAGTCGAGGTGAGAGCTCGGTTGTTTCGCAGTTACCCCCTGGGTGAAACTGGGAGTCATTTGATTGGCCACATCGGACGAATTTCGCCGGCCGACAAGTTGCGCCTTGAAGAGTCTGAGCAGTCGAGTCAGTACATTGGCTCCACCCAGATCGGTAAGGTTGGGGTGGAACTGAGCTACGAGAAGGTCCTGCACGGACAAGTAGGCTATGAAGAGATTGAGGTTTCAGCGGGTGGGCGACCGGTGCGAACCCTTTCGCGACGTGCGCCCCAGGCGGGTAGCACCGTCGTCCTTTCAATCGATCTGGGCCTGCAGAAGCTGGTCGAAGACATGTTTGGTGACCGGCGCGGGGCGCTTGTCGCAATCGATCCAAGAACGGGAGAGATTCTGGCTTTTGTCAGTAAACCGACCTTCGATCCAAATCTCTTTACCGACGGCGTTGATCCTCAGGTTTGGCAGGGCTATAACGAGTCGCCTGACAAGCCTCTGCTCAACCGGCCATTGCGAGGTACCTACCCACCGGGCTCGACCTACAAGCCATTCATGGCATTGGCGGCGCTTGAGAGTGGCAAGCGCGCGCCCGGCACCACGATCTACGATCCTGGGTACTTCCAGTTTGGCGGCCACAAGTTTCGTGACTCCAACCCGCGGGGAAATGGTGCCGTCGATCTGCATCGCTCGATTGTCGTGTCCTCTGATACCTATTACTACATGGTCGCCAACGACATGGGCGTGGATGCCATCCACGATTTCATGAAGCCCTGGGGCTTTGGTCAGCTGACCGGAATTGACCTCGAAGGAGAGGTGCAGGGAATCCTGCCATCGAGCGCCTGGAAGCTGCGTCGTTACAAGCAAAAGTGGTTGGCGGGTGAGACGATTTCGATCGGAATCGGGCAGGGTTACAACACATTCACGATCCTGCAACTGGCGCATGCCACCGCGACCTTGGCGGCTGATGGAGCCGTTCGACCACCGCGGGTAGTTCGTGCCCTCGAGAATCCGAGCACACGGGGCCTGACGCCGGTCAGTACGCCCGAGCGCGAGCGCATTGCGCTTAAGCCCGAGTGGCTCAAACTGGTCAAAGCGGCGATGGTCGATGTCAACCGCTTCGGTACGGGTCGCCATGCATTCGCCGGTGCACCCTATGCGGCGGCTGGCAAGACGGGGACCGCTCAGGTCATTGGGATCAAACAGAATGAGCGCTACGACGCGCGCCGCATTTCAGAGCGATACCGTGATCATTCACTGTTCATGGCGTTTGCGCCGGCTGACAATCCTCAGATTGCGCTTGCGGTGATCGTTGAAAATGCTGGCTTTGGGGCTGCAGCCGCAGCGCCCATTGCGCGCCGGGCGATCGATTACGTGTTGCTTGGCAAGCGCCCCGAAGGGGATCCTGTTAAAGCGGTAACGATCGGGATTGCTTCCGAGGACCCGAGCTTGCGAGATGTGCCAGATGGCCCCCAGCCGGAGCCGGATCCGGTTCCGGCCGTTCCGGGCGCACCAGGCGCTCCGGGAGCCCCGGGCGTTCCGCCGGGCCCTCCTATTCCGGCCACCCCAACGCCAGGGCCTGCGCCCGTTCGGCCCGCTGAGCAGGAGCGTCGATGACGTTTGACGATTTCAAGCGCTCGGCGCGTCGGACGATTCTGGTTTTTGATCCGATTCTGACGGTGACACTGATTCTGATTTTGATTTTGAGCGTCATGACGGTGTATTCGGCCGGGGTCAATTTTCCGGGGCGCTTCGAGGCCCACCTTCGCAACATTTTCGTCGCTGCGTTGGTGTGTTGGGCGGCGGCCAATTTGCCACCCAATTGGATGCGCGGAACGGCGGTCCCCATCTACGTCCTGGGGATCGTCCTGCTGATCGGCGTTGCCCTGTTTGGTGATGTTTCCAAGGGTGCACGACGTTGGTTGAATTTGGGGGTCACGCGGATTCAACCCTCTGAGTTGCTCAAGATTGCGACCCCTTTAATGCTCGCGTGGTGGTTTCATCGTCGCGAGGGGGCTTTGCGGGCGATCGATTTTCTGGTGTCCGCCGCGCTGCTGCTAGTGCCCACGCTTTTGATCGCACGTCAGCCTGATTTGGGCACCGCGGTGTTGGTTTTCGCGGCCGGCGCGTATGTCATTTTTTTTGCAGGCTTTCCCTGGAAGTTACTGATCGCACTGGCGGTGGGAATTACAGCGGCGACGCCTTTACTCTGGATGGCAATGCATGACTACCAACGCCAACGCGTCCTGACGCTGATCGATCCATCGAGCGATCCGCTCGGGAAGGGCTTTCACATCATTCAGTCGACCATCGCGGTGGGTTCCGGGGGCCTTTGGGGCAAGGGCTGGCTACAGGGAACCCAGGCCCACCTCGAGTTCATTCCGGAAAGTACGACGGATTTTGTGTTTGCGGTATTTGCCGAAGAATTCGGCCTGGTCGGCAATCTGATCTTGCTCGTTCTCTATCTCGCACTCATGCTGCGGGGACTCATGATCGCGGCTTCTGGGGCAACCATGTTCATGCGCCTGCTCGCGGGGTCGATCACGATGATTTTCTTCACCTACGCCTTTGTGAACATGGGCATGGTGAGCGGGATTTTGCCCGTTGTCGGGGTCCCGCTGCCTTGGATGTCGTATGGTGGGACCGCGATGGTCACCCTCGGACTTGGAGCCGGTCTGCTGATGAGTATCCATCGCCACCGTAAGCTGGTGCAGACGTAATCTCAACGACGAGGGCAGGCTGAAATTCTGGATTTTCGAACGACAGCGTCGGACTGGCTTGCTCTGGATCCGATCCGAGACCGCGGGCATAACCCCGCGGATTGCAGACCACTCGCGTGCCGGCCGCCACGTAGTCAAAAGAGCTGTGGGTATGCCCGTGGATCCAGAGTTGAACTCGCTCGGCGCCCATCAGGGACTCGAGCTCGGACACGAACCCCGCATTGGACAGGCTATCGGCGTAACGTGGGGCAATCGAACGTTGAGATGGCAGGTGGTGCGTGATGACGACCGTAGGACCATCAAAATCCTGGCTGAGTTGGGTTTCGAGCCACGCCCGATCGCGTCGATGGTGGTCGGTCGTTTCATCAATTGTCAATCGGTCGTGCGGGTTGGCGCCGGGACGGTCAGTGGCAATCAGACGATAGTCGACCATGGTCTGCAAGAGCGCGACTCGCGCCGCAGCCTCGCGCTCACCCATCACGGCGGGGTCGCTCCAGAGCGTGGCCGCGACGAATCGAACCCCTTCAATGACGGCAACTTCGCGTTGTAGTACGCGGACATGTGTGCCCTCGGCGGCAGTCCGCATCGCTACGAGTGAAGTTTCGATGGTTGATTCGTACGCTTCGTGATTGCCGGGCACGATTAAGACGGGCACTGGCCAATCGACAAAGGCTTCGACCGCCGCTGCGCCCTGGTGGATGTCTCCCGCGAGAATCAAGAGTGCCGCGTTGGGTGCCGGTTCAACCACATGCCAGCTGCGTAGCCGCGGGTCACGCCGCAGCCGTTCCAGATGTAGATCGCTTGCGATCTGTATTTTCATGCGGCGGATTGGGGGACTTCGAGGAGGATTTTGCCGATGTGCTGGGACGTCTCCATCCGCTGATGGGCTTGGGCTGCGTTCGCAAGCGCATAAGTGGAATCAATCACCGGCAAGAGCTTGCCCTGGCTGAGGAGGGGCCAGACTTCCGCCTCGAGCGCGCGCGCCATGGCGGCTTTGTCTTCCCTTGATCGGGGCCGTAGGGTGGAGCCAGTGAACGTCAGCCGGCGGGTCATCAGCGTGATCCAGTCGACTTCGACCCGCGACGGTTGTTGGAAGGCGATCTGGACCAGTCGACCATCCAGAGCCAGAGCGCGCAGGTTGCGCGCCACATAGTCACCACCGACCATGTCAAGAATCAGATCGACCCCGCGGCCTCCGGTTAGTCGTGCGACTTCTTCAACGAAGTCCTGGCTTCGATAGACGATGGCAGCGTCGGCGCCCGCCTCGATACACGCGGCCGCCTTGCGTGTATCCCCGACGGTGCAATAGACCGTCGCCCCGCGTGCCTTGGCAAGACCAATGGCGTTGAGTCCAATCCCGGACGAACCGCCATGCACCAGGAACGTTTCCCCGGCTGCGAGATGCCCGCGTTCGACCACGTTATGCCAAACAGTGAACAGATTTTCGGGCAGTGCCGCGGCTTGGGCCAGGCTCAGCCCGGCGGGAATCGGTAGGACCTGACCCGCAGGGACCGCCACATACTGGGCATATCCGCCGCCGTTACAGAGTGCGCAGACTGCGGCACCGATGGCGGTGGTGGGGTGGATTTCGACCGCTTCACCGAGCGCCACGATGTGGCCAGCCACTTCGAGTCCAATCAGTGGCGAGGCGTCGTTCGGCGGTGGATAACGGCCGCTGCGTTGCAGGATGTCCGGTCGGTTAACGCCGGCGTACGCGACCCGGATCAACACTTCACCTGGCCCAGGCCGAGGGGTCGGTCCCTGGATCGGCTCCAGCACTTCGGGTCCGCCGCCCTTGCCATGACCGATGGCCTGCATGGTGGTTGGAAGATCAGCCAGATTGGGCGTTAGATTCATGGCGCGTGGACTCTTAGTGAGGTGACGATTTTAGCGGGTGGCTATTCCGCCATCCTACCGCCTGATACGAATCAAAACCCTACCCGATAACCCTACCCGATCACTGCATCGGAGCACTGCAGCCGATCACCCCATCTCGGTTACGCTCGCGCGATGGATCCGATTGCATCCCTTCCCGCACCTCTGACCGCATCCGCGCTTGCCCCTCTGACGGACACCAGTAAGGACTTACTGGCGGCCGCCCGAACGCTAAATGCTCAGTTGGCGTCGATGCATTTTTCGCCGCCGGTTGCAGCCGTTCTCAATCCGCTCGATTACGCATGGGGCGTTTACGAACGTTACGTTCGCCGGTTTGCCGCGGGGCCGCGCCGGGTGGTTTTTCTGGGGATGAATCCTGGCCCGTTCGGGATGATGCAGACCGGAGTCCCGTTTGGCGAAGTCGCCGCGGTTCGGGATTGGATGGGCCTGATGGCCGAGGTTAAACAACCGGTACAGCCACATCCAAAACGCCCGATCCAGGGTTTCGCTTGCAACCGCTCGGAAGTCAGTGGGCGGCGGTTATGGACTTGGGTGGCCGAGCGCTGGGGCGCGCCGGAGACCTTTTTCGCGGAATCCTTCGTCCTCAATTGGTGCCCCCTGGCATTTCTCGAAGTGAGCGGGCGCAACTTCACCCCGGACCGATTACCAGCGTCTGGCCTGCGGGCGCTCGAGGCCGCCTGCGATGCACACTTGCAACAGGCGGTCCGGGCACTTCAGCCCCAGTGGGTGATTGGGGTTGGTGGGTTCGCCGAGCGCCGCGTGCAGAGCGCGCTGAGGGGATGGCCCGCGATCCGCATTGGTACGATCTTGCATCCAAGTCCGGCGAGCCCGGCTGCAAATCGCGGTTGGGCCGAGCAGGTCAACCAACAGCTTGCCGACCTCGGAGTCTGGCCTCCCTGAATTCAACGCAGGATGCCGTCCTGTGACAAGCGCTGCGATGGTCAAGGAGGCGAACGGCGGGTCACAATCGCGGCTCACTATAGCGTGCGGGGTGGGGTGCGATCCCCGCATTTATTGCAATGCAGCGAAGTCCCAACTGGGGGTTTTTGAATCGCGCAATATCCTCCTGACGATTGGCAGGATGACGAAGTTTGTTACTTTTTTGCTGTAGCTTTGACTCATCCCAGCAGCCATCCCAACTCGAAAGCAGATCCCACCAGGAGTTCCCGAATGAGAATCAGTTCCACCCGTCATGTCGCCCAGCAGTTTGCTCGTGCGTTGAATCGCGGCCTATTTAGATACTACGGCCGCAACCCCTCTGCAGCGATGGTGGCGCGGGACTTCAACCTGCGTTCGCGTAGCGAATCGCCGATCTCTCAGGAGGCCGCCCGCAAGTGGATGCGCGGCCTGACGGTGCCCGAGTTGGCCAAAATGCAGGTTCTGGCCGAATGGCTCAATCTGGATTTGCGGGCTCTCGACAGTAACGAGGAACCCGCGTCCGATGCCAACGGACCGTTGCATCGCAGCGGATCACCCACGCTTGACTCGGTGTCCGATGTCAA
Organism: Betaproteobacteria bacterium; assembly: GCA_009925965.1. Taxonomy (GTDB): domain Bacteria; phylum Pseudomonadota; class Gammaproteobacteria; order Burkholderiales; family Burkholderiaceae_E; genus RFPW01. Next base: position 13,387 of record RFPW01000010.1, on the reverse strand, counting down.
TCTGCGCGAACGCCTCGTGGGCATGGTGGCGGAACTCGATCGTGCCCAGTGCGAGGTGGTCCTCAACGTGATGCTCGGGCTCGCTCGATTGTCCGCAGCCCCGGCCCGTCCACGGGTTGTAATGAAGCCTGCGGTCGAAGGCGCGGCGGCCATGGTGCGTGAGACGTTGGCTGCGCAAGAAGGTGCGGCCGCGCACGCCTACCCAAGCGCCCGCCCGATCGCGGTTTAGTGGATAGCGGTCTGGTCGAGGGTCAGGCCGAAAAACGAATAACGCCGTCAGCGTCGCGATGACGCTGGACCTGATCCCGAAAATAAAGCGCATGCAGGTGGGCAATGGCCTCACCGATCGCAAAACCGGATTGGTGAAGGTCCAGCTTTCGGCGAAATAGGACCGGCAGCAAATCAATCGCGCTCATCGGTCTTTCGCGGCAGGCATTGAGTGTGTCGAGAAGACGGGCCTCGTGATGCTCCCGAAGTTGCCGCAGACGAACATGCAGGCCCCGAAAGGGTCTGCCATGTGAGGGCAGCACCAACGTGTCAGGCGCGCAGGCTTCGAACCGCTGGAGGGATTCCAGATAATCATTCACAGGATCGGACTCGGGTTCGATCGCATGAACGCTCACATTGGTTGAAATGCGCGGCAACACCATGTCGCCCGAAATCAGGATCTGCCGGGTCTCGTCATACAGGGCCGCGTGTTCTGGGGAGTGCCCCCGACCAATCACGATCCGCCAGTGACCTTGACCGATCGTAATCACTTCGTCAGCGTGAATGCGCCGATACGCCAGGGGCACCGATGGGACGAGTTGGCTGAAATGCCGATCGCCGCGCTGACGCATCTGTTCGAGCTTGTCCGGATCGGTCAGGCCATGCCTGCGGTAATGCTCAATCGAAGCACTGCCGTCAGTGCCCGGGAGTGTGGCCGAGAGGATGCGGCCCATGGCGTATTCGCCCAGCGTCATCCAAAGTCCGATCCCGTGGCGCGCGGAAAGTTCAGCCGCCATGCCCAAATGGTCTGGATGCATGTGCGTACAAATAATCCGTACGAGTGGCAAGCCTTCGAGCGCGGTCGCTTCAATTTGCTGCCAGAGCCCACGGACCTCGTCGGAAGCTATTCCACAATCAATCAGCGTCCAGCCCTCGCGTCCCTCAAAGCAGTCACGCAAGAGCCAGAGATGAATGTGATCGAGCGCGAAGGGCAGCGGCATACGCAACCAGCGGATTCCGGGGGCCACTTCGACCAACTCGGCCGGGCTTGGCAGGCGTTCAGCGAGGGGGTATTGGAGTTCCAGTTCGTGCGGGTGCATGGCGCTTGTCGATGGTGTCCGGGGATGGGACGTCACGGTAACATGGGAGCCAAATTACAAAACACTCGCTAAGACACTCAGCGAGACCCTGAGGAGACGTGGATGCCTGACCTGCCCGGATTGCAGTTTGACCTTGGTGAGGACGTCGCTCAGTTGCGGGCCGCGGTGCAGGCATTTGCGGCACGGGAAATTGCGCCGCGGGCGGCAGAAATCGATCGCAGTGACCAGTTCCCCATGGATTTGTGGCCCAAGCTCGGTCAGCTTGGGCTCCATGGTCTGACGGTGACCGAGGCCTACGGGGGCACTGATCTGGGCTACCTCGCCCATATCGTCGCGCTCGAGGAAATCTCCAGGGCCAGCGCGGCGGTCGGGCTGAGCTATGGCGCTCATTCAAATTTGTGTATAAATCAGATTTTCCGTAACGGGTCGGACCTTCAGAGGACGCGCTATCTGCCAGGTCTGGTGGCTGGGACCTCAATCGGGGCCTTGGCGATGAGCGAGCCCGGAGCCGGAAGTGACGTGATGTCGATGCGATTGCGCGCCGATCTGCGCGGTGAGGGTGCGGGCAAACATTGGGTGCTGAACGGCACCAAGATGTGGATTACGAACGGTCCCGATGCCGATGTCCTGGTGGTCTATGCGCGCACCGATCCTGAGCCTGGTCGACGTGCGCTCACCGCATTTTTGGTCGAGAAGCACTTCCCAGGTTTCAGGACAGCCCAGAAGCTCGACAAGCTCGGCATGCGCGGCAGCCATACAGGGGAACTGGTCTTTGAGAACTGCGAAGTCCCCCTGGCCAATGTGCTTGGCGCGACCAATGACGACCCTGCGACCGCCATTGGGCGCGGCGCGCACGTCTTGATGAGTGGTCTTGACTTTGAGCGGGCGGTCCTGAGCGGCGGGCCGCTCGGCATCATGAGTGCCTGTCTGGATGTGGTGCTGCCCTACGTGCACGATCGCGAGCAGTTCGGTCAGCCGATAGGAACGTTTCAGCTAATGCAGGGCAAGTTGGCCGATCTCTACACCACGATGATGGCTTGCAGAGCCTATGTGTACGCGGTGGGACGGCAATGCGACCTTACGCGGACGGGGCAGGTCGATCCGCGCAGCCTGCGCAAGGATGCGGCCGGCGCGATTCTGTATTCCGCCGAGAAGGCCACGTGGATGGCGGGTGAGGCGATTCAATGCCTGGGCGGTAATGGCTATGTCAATGACAGCGCTTGCGGTCGCCTGTGGCGGGACGCCAAGCTTTATGAGATTGGCGCCGGGACCAGCGAGATTCGACGCATGCTGATCGGGCGCGAGTTGTTTGCGGACACGCAAACATGAAGGGTCGCAGCCTCGAAGTCGCGACCGCGATCCTGGAGGGATTCGACCGACATTACGGGCTCTTTCGGAACTCGGCGTGGCTAGCGAAGCAGTGTTTCGAATCCGGAAACTTTAATCGCATCCGACAATTACAACGCGAGCGAATCGATTTTTACGGCTTGCGGGTTCAGGAAGCGCTTGACCGGCTGCGGCATGAGTTCAAGGCGGGGGAACTCAGCGACACGGTCTGGCAGCGGATCAAGCGCGACTATGTCGGCCTGCTCGATGGTCATCGCCAGCCTGAACTGGCCGAGACATTTTTTAATTCAGTTGTTTGTAGAATTTTGCATAGAAATTATTTTAATAACGATTTCATTTTCCTGCGCCCCGCGGTCGCGACGGAATATCTCGACAGTGATCCTCCGTGTTACCGGGTCTATTACCCCTCGATCGAGCAGGCCCAGGCTGAAGCTGAGACCAACCACGCGGGTGAGGTTGTTGTGCGCTTGACTGCACTGGTACGTGACGCGCTTGTCGACTTTGGACTGGCCTGTCCCTGGGAAGATGTCGAGCGCGATGTCGAGCGGGTGATCGGAGCCGCCCGGTCGCATTGGCGTGAGACCCGCCGATTGCCGTTTGACCCGCATCCGGACTGCCAGATTCATGTCCTGCGCAGCCTTTTCTTTCGCAACAAGGGGGCCTACGTCATTGGGCGCCTGGTTAACGACGGGGATATCTTTCCGTTTGCACTACCGATCCTGCAGAACCGCCGGGGCCAGATTTTCATTGATACGGCGCTATTCGACTCGGATCAGATTGAGTTGTTGTTCAGCTTTGCGCGCGCCTACTTCATCGTCGATATGGAAGTGCCGAGTGCCTGGGTGCAATTCCTGCGGACCCTCATCCCGAACAAGCCCAAGAGCGAGCTCTACACGATGCTGGGTCTGCAGAAGCAGGGCAAGACCCTGTTCTATCGGGACTACCTTCATCATCTGCGCCATTCGACCGATGCGTTTGTCCAGGCGCCCGGTATCGAAGGCCTGGTGATGGCGGTCTTCACCCTGCCGTCATTTCCCTACGTGTTCAAGGTCATCAAGGACAAGCGCGGCAAGGACACGTCGGCCGAGCACATTCGCGATCGGTATCAGCTCGTCAAGACCCACGATCGCGTCGGGCGCATGGCGGATACCTGGGAGTACTCTGACGTGCCGTTTCCCCTGGACCGGGTGGCGCCTGCGCTGATGGCACAGTTGCGCGCCGTTGCGCCAAGCGCGCTGGCGGAGCGCGAGGACGTCCTGATCGTGCGCCATCTCTACATTGAACGCCGGATGGAGCCCCTGAATCTGTACCTGCAGAAAGCGAAGGCGCACGGCGCCCAGGACCAGCTTGATCATGCTGTCCATGAATACGGGAACGCCATCAAGGATCTCGTCTCGGCCAATATTTTTCCGGGTGACATGCTGTACAAGAATTTCGGTGTGACGCGCCAGGGTCGAGTGGTTTTTTATGACTATGATGAGATTTTGTATCTCACGGATTGTCACTTTCGGCGCCTTCCCGAGCCGCAGACCCCGGAGCAGGAAATGGCCGCCGAGCCTTGGTACGCAGTTGGACCGAACGATGTATTTCCGGAAGAGTTTGGCCGCTTCTTATTGGGCGACCGGGGCTTGCGTAGCCGTTTCATGAGCGAGCATGCCGACCTGCTGGATGTGACCTACTGGCAGAGCAAGCAGTCGCGGATACGCGCAGGCGTACTCGAAGATGTCTTCCCCTATCCAGAGTCCGCGCGCTTCCCGCGCGCGTCCACAGCGGCATGCGTTATCGTCGCGGACAACTGACATCTGCAAGGAGCCCCTTCATGAATGACCCGATTGTGATTCTGTCTGCGACCCGAACCCCGATTGGCGGTTTTTTGGGTGAGCTCGCGCCCGCCAGCGCGATTGACCTGGGCGGCACCGCGATTCGTGCGGCCGTTCAGCGTGCGGGGCTCAATCCGGAGCAGATCGAGGAGGTGTTGTTCGGCAATTGTCTGATGGCGGGTTTGCGTCAGGCACCGGCGCGCCAGGCGGCGCATGCCGCGGGTTTGCCTCGTTCAGCGGGGGCGACCACGCTGACCAAAATGTGCGGTTCGGGCATGAAAGCCGCGATGCTCGCGCATGATGTTCTGCTCGCAGGTTCGGCTGAAATCGTTGTGGCGGGCGGTATGGAGAGCATGTCGAATGCGCCCTACCTTTTGCCCAAGGGCCGCACCGGCTTGCGGATGGGGCATGGCCAAGTCCTGGATCACATGATGACCGACGGCCTCGAGGACGCCTACGAAGGCAAAGCCATGGGCTTGTTTGCCGAAGACTGTGCGAGCAAGTATTCGTTTACCCGTGAGCAACAGGACGCATTCGCCATCCGCTCGACCCAGCGCAGCAAACTCGCCAATGAGGATGGCAGTTTTGACTGGGAACTCGCGCCAGTGACGATCCAGACCCGCAAGGGCGAACTCCAGATCACGCGCGACGAGCAGCCCTTCAAGGCGCAACTGGATAAAATTGGCGGGCTTAAGCCTGCCTTTCGTAAAGATGGAACGATTACCGCCGCCAATGCTTCATCGATCTCCGACGGTGCAGCCGCGCTGGTGCTGGCGCGACTGAGCACTGCGCAGCGCCTCGGGCTGACGCCGGTCGCCCGCCTGGTCGCCCACGCGACGCACGCGCATGCGCCAGAATGGTTCACGACCGCGCCGGTCGGTGCGATCGAGAAGTTGTATGCCAAGACGGGCTGGACGACCGCCAATGTCGATCTGTTCGAGATCAACGAGGCCTTTGCTGTTGTGACGATGGCGGCGATGCAGGAGCATGGCCTGGCGCCTGAGGTGACCAATATTCACGGCGGCGCCTGTGCACTGGGGCATCCGATCGGTGCATCGGGTGCGCGCATCATGGCAACCCTGATTGGCGCGCTGCGCAAGACCGGGGGCAAACGCGGGGTCGCGGCGCTTTGTATTGGCGGCGGCGAGGCTGTGGCCTGCGCCATTGAGTTGTTCTAATCCGGCCACCATCATGTCAACGGTCTTAATCCTGGGCGCTTCGCGCGGCATTGGCCTCGAATTCACCCGCCAATACGTGGCGCAGGGTTGGACCGTATTTGCGACTTGCCGTACCGAAGCCGACCGGATCCGCTTGCGTGACCTTGGTGCGCAAACCTTTCGGTTGGACGTGATGCGCCTCGAAGACCTGGCCGGCCTGGCCTGGCAACTCGATGGCGAGCGGCTCGATCTGGCGATTGTCAACGCCGGGGTTTTTGGGCCACGCGACAGCACCTTGGCCAAATCGCCGGGCGATGAAGAATTTGACCTGGTGATGCGTACCAATGTTCTTCCAGCGATGCGAATGGTGCCGGTACTCGCCCCGTTGTTGAAGCCCGCTGCGGGGACGCTGGCGTTTGTCAGTAGCCGGATGGGATCGATCACCGAGGCCTCCGGGAGCTACGGCATGTTGTATCGCGTCTCGAAGGCCGCGGTCAACATGGTGGCCAAACTGGCGCACGCCGACTACGGCAGCACGGGCGTTCGGGTTGTCTCCTTGCATCCGGGTTGGGTCCGTACCGATATGGGTGGTCCTAATGCGGATGTGGCGGTGGACGAGAGCATTCGCGGCATGCGCGGGGTTCTGGCCGATTCAAACGCCCATCCCGGGGGCGGGTTTTATGACTTCCGTGGCCAGGCCCTGGCCTGGTGAGTTTTTATTCATGATTTGAGGAACGATGTCATGACCAACCCGATTTCCGATCCAAACGTAACTTCCCCGATTCATCACGAGACCGCGACCCTGACGGCGATTGATGGCTTGCAGGTGAGTGCGTTTGTTGCCCGCCCGCATTCCAGCCCGAAAGGGTGCGTTGTGGTGGTGCAGGAGATTTTCGGGGTCAACGCCTACGTTCGTGCGGTGTGCGACCGCTGGGCCCACGCGGGCTGGTTGGCGGTGGCGCCGGCGTTCTTTGATCGGATCGAACCCGGGATTGAGATGGGCTATGACGCCAACACGATGACCCGCGGCATCGCTCTGGTCGATCAACTGGGGTTCGATGCCACGCTGCGGGATATTGATGCCGCCCGCCATCAGATCGGACAGGGGTTGCCCTGTGGTGTGGTGGGATTTTGTTGGGGTGGGACGGTGGCCGCCCTTGCCGCAACGCGCATGGGCTTGGCCGCGGTTTCATATTACGGTGGTCGCACCCATCATCAGTTACATGAGCGTCCGCAGGCCGCACTCCTGATGCATTTCGGCGAACTCGACCCGATGATTTCAGGGGCCACCGTGGCCAAGATTGAGGATGTCTTTGGCAAGGCTGCGGCCCAGTCCGGTCATGCGTTTGAATTGCATCGTTATCCAGCCGGGCATGGTTTTAATCGCTACGGCCATCCCGATTATCACGTGGCAAGTGCCGACCTGGCGCAGGCGCGCTCCGAAGCCTTCCTCGCTCAGCACGCTGGGTGAACCTCCCCGACTCCGATGCCCGTCCTTCAAACCCGGATCAATCCGCAGTCGGCAGAGTTCGCTGACAACCGGCGGGCCATGCAGGCATCGGTGCGTGACTTGCGCGAGCAGATTGCAATCGCTGCGCGGGGCGGCGGCGAGTCCGCCCGTGCGCGTCATCTGGCGCGTGGAAAGCTGCTGCCGCGCGAGCGGATTGATCAGTTGCTCGATCCGGGCAGCCCGTTTCTCGAGTGTTCCCCGCTGGCTGCGTTTGGCATGTACGACGCAGAAGCGCCGTCGGCGGGACTGATCACGGGGATCGGTCGCATCGCCGGGCGCGAATGTGTGGTGGTCTGTAATGATGCGACGGTCAAAGGCGGGACCTATTACCCGATCACCGTCAAGAAGCACTTGCGGGCCCAGGAGATTGCTCGCGAGAACCGGTTGCCATGTATTTACCTGGTTGATTCGGGCGGGGCAAATTTGCCGAATCAAGATGAGGTGTTCCCAGACCGGGAGCACTTCGGGCGGATTTTCTACAACCAGGCCACGATGTCCGCGGCCGGCATCGCGCAAATCGCAGTCGTGATGGGATCTTGCACTGCCGGGGGGGCCTATGTTCCCGCGATGGCCGACGAGTCAATCATCGTTCGCAATCAAGGCACGATATTCCTTGGGGGTCCTCCGCTAGTCAAAGCGGCCATCGGTGAGGTTGTGACGGCTGAGGAGCTCGGTGGGGGCGACGTGCACACACGGCTGTCTGGGGTGGCCGATCATCTGGCCGAAAACGACGAGCATGCGCTCTCGATCGCACGCCGGATTGTTGGGCATCTGAACGGTGCGACCGCTTCGGGAACCCTGGCGGAGCGGGCGGCCCGGTTCGGGTTGGACCTCACGCCAACGCGACCGCCACTCTATGCGCCCGATAGTCTGTTGGGGGTGATTCCAAGCGATCCGCGCAAGCCCTACGACATTCGCGAAGTGATTGCACGCCTTGTCGATGGCAGTGAATTTGACGAATGGAAGTCCCGTTTCGGTACCACGCTGGTGACGGGGTTTGCCCGTCTGAACGGGATTCCGGTGGGGATCATTGCGAACAATGGCATCTTGTTCTCGGAGAGCGCACAAAAGGGTGCGCACTTCATTGAGCTCTGTTGTCAGCGCAAAACCCCGCTCATTTTTCTGCAAAACATTACGGGATTCATGGTCGGTCGCAAGACCGAAAACGAAGGGATTGCCCGTCATGGCGCCAAAATGGTGACGGCAGTTGCGTGCGCTCAGGTCCCTAAATTCACGGTCATTGTGGGCGGGAGTTTTGGCGCGGGGAACTACGGTATGTGCGGCCGGGCCTTTGGACCTCGATTTTTGTGGATGTGGCCAAACGCGCGGATTTCGGTCATGGGGGGCGAGCAGGCTGCGAGTGTGCTTGCCACGGTCCGTCGCGACGGCATCGAGGCACGCGGGGGGCATTGGAGCGCCGACGATGAGGCCGCGTTTCGGGCGCCGATCCGCGCCCAATATGAGGCCGAGGGACACCCGTACTACGCGACAGCGCGCCTCTGGGACGACGGGGTGATCGATCCGATGGATACGCGTCGAGTGCTGGCCCTCGGGCTTGCGGCCGCGCTTCATGCTCCAATTCCTGAAACACGCTTTGGCGTGTTTCGGATGTGATCCCGGAGTCTTGAATCATTTGATGTTCAGTAAGATCCTGATCGCCAATCGCGGGGAGATCGCTTGCCGCATTGCAGCCACGGCCAGGCGTCTGGGAATCCGCACGGTTGCGGTTTACTCGGACGCGGACGCAAACGCAGCCCATGTCGAGGTCTGCGATGAAGCCTGGCCGATTGGCCCGGCACCCGCGCGTGACTCTTATCTGAACATTGACCGCCTGCTCGCGGTCGCGCAGGAGAGCGGTGCCAAAGCCGTGCATCCCGGTTACGGGTTTCTGTCTGAAAATGCCGAATTCGCTCGACGTTGTGTCGCAGCGGGTTTGATTTTTGTGGGTCCCCCGCCGTCTGCCATCGAGGCGATGGGCAGTAAATCGGCTGCTAAGCAGTCCATGGCCGAGGCCGGGATTGCGCTCATCCCGGGCTATCACGGGGACCAGCAGGCAGCGGATTTTCTGGCTCTGGAGGCCGAGCGAATTGGCTGGCCTGTCCTGATCAAGGCGAGTGCGGGCGGTGGCGGCAAGGGGATTCGCGTTGTGCGCCAACCAGGTGAATTCGAGGCCCAGTTAATGGCTTGTCAGCGCGAAGCGCGATCGAGTTTTGCCGATGATCGCGTGTTGCTGGAGCGTTATCTGGTTCGGGCCCGTCATGTGGAGGTCCAGATTTTTTGCGATCAGCACGGGGGTGCACTCTGGTTGTCCGAGCGGGATTGTTCGGTCCAGCGTCGCCACCAGAAAATCATCGAGGAGGCGCCCGCGCCGGACCTGACCGATGGTTTACGCGAGGCGCTCGGGCAGTCGGCGGTCGCTGCGGCGCGCGCGGTCCATTACGTCGGCGCTGGGACCGTCGAATTTCTGGTCGCCTGTGATGAAAGCGGTCGTGCAGAGCATTTCTATTTTATGGAGATGAACACGCGACTTCAGGTCGAGCACCCAGTCACCGAGATGGTGACAGGACTCGATCTGGTCGAGTGGCAGCTGCGGATTGCAGCGGGTGAGCGTCTGCCACTTGCGCAGTCGGAGGTTCGAGTTCAGGGGCATGCGATCGAGGCAAGGCTGTGTGCCGAGAACCCCGCCCGGGGTTTCTTGCCGGCAACCGGTCGGGTGCTCCGTCTGGTCTGGCCCGAGGGCGTACGAATTGATTCAGGGGTACGCGCGGGCGATCACATCACATCGCATTACGATTCAATGATTGCGAAGCTCATTGTCCACGGGCGCGATCGCGCGGACGCACTTCATCGTCTCTCGCAGGCGCTCGCCGCGGTGCGCATGACCGGGCCAGCAACCAATCTGGATTTCTTGCGGTGCCTGGTTAGAGACGCCGCATTTCAAGAGGCCGATCTGGATACCCATCTGATTGAGCGGCGCCACGCTGAATTGTTGGGGAACTCGAGCGTCCCAGGCCACGCGGAGGTTCCCGCCGAGCGCATCGCACTGGCCGCACTGGCTGTTCTCGGTCTCGAGGCGGCGGTTCCTGGAGACCCTTGGGCGCTGCGCGACGGGTGGCGATTGGGTGCGCCATCCGAACGATTACTTGAATTTTTATCAATTTCGGAAACGGTGTTGCGCCGGTCGGCCCGCGTGCGTTATCCAGGCACCGATCCAGGCACCGATCCGGGTACTGATCTGAGCACGGATGCGGGCACTGTTGGTGAACGCTGTCTTGGTCTGAGGGTCGAGGTCGACGGTCAATGCTGGGATGTGCGTGGTTTTAGTGTTGAAACGATCCCAGACCGCCCGAGCGGAGTGGCTACGGATCTGAAGGCCCTCACGCTGCGCGTTTGGCTCGGCGTGCATGCGTTTGTATTCGATGCGGTCTTCGATCAGGACACCTTGCATCTGGCCAGCACGAATTCGGATCCACCCTGGGAACTACAGTTAGGGTGGGAGGCAAACCACGACCAAGGGATGGTTGCGGTCGCCGAGCCCGGCAGCCTGATCGCACCGATGCCTGGCAAGGTGGTCGCGCTCACCGTGGCCGAGGGCCAGCGAGTCGCCATCGGAGACCCGTTGCTTGTGATGGAGGCGATGAAGATGGAGCATGCCATCTGTGCCCCGATGGCTGGCATTGTCGAAGCGCTTCCCTATGCGGTCGGCGATCAGGTCGAACAAGGGGTGGCGCTGCTGCGGATTCGGGCTATTGACCCTGAGATGGATGTAAAGGAACGCGGATGACTCTGCCCAAGCACGTTCGGATTGTCGAAGTCGGTCCCCGTGATGGCTTGCAAAACGAGTCCGAACCGGTCTCGACGGCGATCAAGATTGAGTTGATCGACCGACTCGCTGCCGCCGGCTTTGTCGAGATCGAGGCAGCCTCGTTTGTCAGTCCTCGTTGGGTGCCGCAGATGGCGGATGGGTCCGCAGTCATGGCGGGGATCTCGCGGATTGCGGGCGTCCGCTATTCGGTCTTGGTCCCAAACCTGCGCGGGCTCGAGGGGGCAATCGCTGCTGGGGTCGATGAAGTGGTTGTGTTTGGCGCGGCCTCGGAGTCCTTTTCCCAGCGCAATATCAACTGCTCGATTGCCGAGTCGATGGAACGTTTTCGCCCGGTCGCCGTGGCTGCAAAGGCGGCTGGGTTGAGTTTGCGCGGGAGCGTCTCGTGCGCCCTGGGGTGCCCATTTGAGGGGGCTGTGGCGCCGTCCGCGGTGGCGGACGTCGTTGCCCGACTGGCTGATTTGGGTTGCGATTACATCGATATCGCCGACACGATCGGGGTTGCCACGCCAAACCAGGTCTTCCCGGCCTTTGAGGCAGCGATTCGGCAATTTCCGCTTGAGCGACTCTCGGGACATTTTCATGACACTCACGGTCAGGCCATCGCCAATGTGATGGCCGCGCTCCAATGCGGCGTCACGATTTTTCATTCTTCGATTGCCGGCCTCGGCGGCTGCCCTTATGCGCCCGGCGCGACGGGCAATGTCGCGACCGAAGATTTGCTGTATCTCTTTCAGGGTCTTGGTATTTCGACCGGCGTCGATCTGGATGCCGCGGTGGCAATCGGCCAGTGGATTTCGGAGCGCCTGGGACGTCGCGCGACCACCCGCGCCGGCAATGCCCTGGCGTCCAAGAGGGCGCGTCTCGCAGCGACCCGGACTGGCGTACCTTCGCCGTGTAACTCGGTGTGTACGATTGACCCGCAGACTGGGCTCTGTGCCGGTTGCGGCCGCACCCTGGATCAGATCGCGCGCTGGAGCGTGATGAGCGACGACGAAAAACGGGCGGTCTGCGCGACGCTGCCAACCTAGGGGTCGTTTGGATGGAGGCCCTTCATGAACGCCTCGCTCTGCCCAGCGGCATGCACCTCTTTGAGCGTGACTGGTTGTCCTCGAATGGGGTCCTGCTGGTGGATCCGGATAGCGCCACGCTGATTGATACTGGGTACGTGAAACATGCTGCGCTGACTCGGGCGCTGGTTTCGAACACCTTGGGGCCCCGGCCGCTCGACCGGGTCATCAATACCCATTTGCATTCGGACCACTGCGGCGGTAACGCGCTCCTGCGGCGCACCTGGGGTTGTCAGATTGTTGTGCCAAGGGCCAGTGTTGCGGCGGTTAACGCATGGGATTCTGAGCAGCTGAGTTTTCAGGCGACAGGTCAGCGTTGCGAGCCTTTTACCGCGGATGGGGCTCTCGAATCGGGCTCGATCATTCGTTTGGGTGGAATGGATTGGGAGGTGATTGCCGCACCGGGTCATGATCCGGACTCGGTCGTCCTGTGGTGCGAGGAACATCGCATCCTGATTTCAGCCGATGCACTTTGGCAGCGGGGGTTTGGCGTGATTTTCCCGGAGCTCACCGGGCCGGGCACGCGAATTGGGGCAGTGAGCGCGGGTGAACTGAGCGCGTTTAGCGAACAGCGGGCCATCCTGGATCGGATCGCCAAGCTCAAGGCGCATTTGGTGATTCCGGGGCATGGCCCCGCGTTTGATGAGGTTGACCGAGCCCTTGACTCGGCATATTCCCTGCTGGACGTTCTTTGTGCCGAACCGGAACGCAACGCGCGACACGCAGTCAAGGTCCTGTTGAAATTCCTGCTGCTGGATCAGGAGCGAATCGATCTCCAGGGGCTCTCGGATTGGTTTGGCTCGATTGGACTCGTTCAGGCCGCGAACCAGCATTACTTGGGATTCGAAAGTGCTTCGAGTCTGACCGACTGGGCGGTGTCGGCTTTGGTGAGGGGGGGCGCCGCCCGAATCGAGGCCGGAACGATGCTCAATGCCTGAGGTGCTGACTTGGATCAACTCACTTGGATCGACTAATCGAGACTGATGCGGCCCCGTTTCGCGATTCCAGCGCGATTGGGGGTGATGCCCTGCGGCGGGCGCGCGAGGCGCGCAATCTGACCATTGTTGACGTGGCCCGGCAGATTCATCTGTCGACCTCTCAGGTGCGGGATCTGGAACAGGGCCGAGCCGAGAGCTTTCACAACGCGGAAGTTCGGCGCCGCTTGGGCGGGCGGTACTGCGATTTTCTCGATCTACCCCGAAACCTGGTCGCCGATTCGCCGCGGCCCGATTCCCTGTTGCAGCTGCCAGGGATACCGGTCCGGGCCCGGCCAGCAGGCACCCGTCACGGGGGCATTCCCTGGTTGCTGATTGGGGTAGTCGTCATTCTTGGGGCAGCGTTGGCTCAGGCCGG
>RFPW01000090.1 GCA_009925965.1 Betaproteobacteria bacterium | reverse complement strand
CCAACCCTTGGGCTGTCCAGTGGCGTTGGTCGCTGGGCTGGAGTCGCGCGAGATGAGGTTGGCGGGGGCCTCCCTCACCGATCAGGTAATCCGCGGGAGGAAGATCTTGATCGACGGCACCCATTTGTTTCCGATGGAGAAACCGATTGTCGCTGCGGCTTGTGTCGAGGCGTCCCTGCTCAATCTGATGAGCTTGAAGGACAAGCGTCGATCAGTTCCCGAATCCGGTCGGACAGACCACTCGGGCGAACGTCGGCTTGAGAACACGCCGCCTCAAACACCGATTGACTCCCCGACACCATAACCTGGCTGCGGGCTCGTGTGATTGCGGTGTACAGCAGGGTGCGGTTGGCGGTCCGACCGATTTCATGAGGCAAAACAATCAGCACGGACTCGAATTCCGATCCTTGCGCTTTGTGTACCGTCATTGCCAGCGCATCCTCATGCGGGGGTAGCCGGTCGCACTCAATGGCGCGGAACTGACTCGAATCATCCTGTGCTTGTCCGCGAAACCAGACCTGGGGCCGCTCGCGATCGTTTGCAGGATCGGGCAGGCAGATTCCCACATCGCCGTTAAACAGGTTCAAAGCGGGATCATTGCGGGTGATCAGGATCGCTCGGCCGGGATACCACTGACGTGTTCCGGGATCGATCAACCGGCGCAATTGCGCGTTCAGTTCAACGACCCCTCGACCGGTTTGACGAATGGCCGCCAACACCCGGAATTGATCAAAGGTTGTGAACAATTCTTCAAGCAAGGATTGATCTGAAATTAGATGCCGAATTGAATGCCTACTTACACGCTCCAGCGTGGTTCGATAGGGTGCATAGCCCAGTTCGGCTGCCCGCAGTGTGGGCGTTTCGATCCTCGGGTGACTGTCCTCAAACCACCTTAAGCCCTCGGATTGGGGGTTTCGCATCAGGTCGACGGCTGTTGTGATTTCCCCTCGTTTGATGGCCTCTGAAAGCTTTCCGATCGATGATCGATCTGAAAATCGATAGTTCTTTTCTAACCAGATCACATGATCAGTGAGAGCCGAATCATGCGGGGTTGGGGTAATTGCGCCCTCGATGGACTCAGCCGTATAGCCAGTGACCTGCACCAGACGGTCGAGGCCCTGAGGCGAAAATCGTCTCCCCGCTGAGAGGGTCGCGAATACAGAACCAATTTCGACTGGCGGTAGTTGGTCCTTGTCGCCCAGAAGCACGCACTGGGTGTCGCTCGGCAAGGCATCAATAAGTTGTAGGGCGAGCGTGAGATCGAGCATGGACGCCTCGTCCACGACGACCAGATCAAAGGGCAGGGGGTTGCTTGCGTGGTAGCGCGCGCGACCTGTAGTGGGATGAATGTTCAGGAGTCGGTGCAGGGTAAATGCATCGAACTTTTTTGAGTCAGGGCTCAGAGCCTCCCGAAGGCGTGCCGCCGCCTTACCCGTCGGTGCGGCGAGTGCAATGCGCGTGTCGGGGCGGAGTCTGAGCACGCACTCGATCAGTCGGGCTGCGGTCCGGGTCTTGCCAGTGCCAGGGCCGCCGCTGATGAACGTCATTGGGTTCAACAGCGCCTGTGCGACTGCGATGCGCTGCCAATCCGGCACGGCGCCAGATCCGGTGGGACTTGCAGGGCCAAAATTGGCATCGAGCCAATCGCGAAGTTGTGGACTGTTGAGGATCTGCGGTGGTTTCGATTTCGACCGCCCCACCAATCGGCGAGCTAGCCGGCGCTCTTGTTCAAAATGTCGGTACAGAAAAAGGCGGTTGCCCTCATCGAGGATCAATGGTTTTGCAGGTGTTTGTAGCGGCGTGCCAACGAGCGTCGATGCAAGCAGTTTGGCCCGAATGCCGGCAATGGATTCGCCGGCGGGCGTGATCTTCAATGCGCGCAGGGGTAAGCAGGAATGGCCTTCGGAAGTGGCCAGACTGAGTTGCTCGCCGACGCTGGCTAAAAAGCTTGCGATGGCCTCGATCTCGTTGGTTTCGGACCGGTAGACCTTACGTACCCAAGCCGCCAAAACCTGGCCAAACCCAGTGGCCAGGTCGAGCGTGGCGCGCGCGGATTCGTTCATGTTCGGGGCAATAGTTGGTCGAACGCGTTGATGGTGGCAAACGGTAATCGGTGCGAGTAGATGCCCAGAGAGTTTCCGTTGGAATCGCGCCAGTGGGGTCGCATGCCGCGCACGAAACCATAGAGGCACCCGCCCATATGACGCTCATAGTCGTAGTCCAGTAGCCGCTGGCGTAAATATCGATGCACAGCCACGCAGTACAGGAGCGATTGCAGGTGATACCCATGAGACTGCATTGCAGCCTCCAAGGGTTGGTTGCTGTAGTCCTGTGGGGTATCGCCCAGGTGATTCGATTTCCAATCGAGAATGTAGAACTTGTCGCCGGATTGAACGACTAAATCGATAAATCCCTGCAGGTACTTTGGCGGTAACCCAAACTGTATTGGTGGTGCTGGGATTTGATGCGAACCTAGCCAGGTGTTCCATTGGTCCGGGCTCAGCACCGGAGCCATGATTCGAAAACCCAGTTCGTTCAGGCGCTGTTGGCGGGGGATCTGGCTCAGCGTGAACCCGCTCGCGAGAGGTGTCGTTAAGACATCGCGAACAAGCTGTAGGAGCATCTCGTGATGAAGGCTATTGTCCGCGAGGCCAAACTGAACCAGCGCGCGGTTGATCTCGGAATCCCAGCCGATTGGGTCCGTGAAATCAATCTGTTCGAATACCGCATGAATACATTCACCGGCTTTGGGACCCCTCGGGAAGTGCACGATATCCGTGGGAGTGGCGGTTGAAGCGGTGCGCGCGGCGACATGAATGCTCTCGAGCAGTTCGATATCGATATACGCGTCATGATCTTCCACGCTAACGGTCCTGCGATCTTCTGCGCGATCTTCCTTGCGTTTGCGCGTCAGACTCGAAAAACTCCCCTCTGCCCAGCCTCGGTCCCGACGTGGCGCCAGATCTTCCCGCAGGGAGCCGTTGGTGAGGAGTTCGGCATGTACGGATTGGGCGTGTAAGGATTCGGGCAGCGAGGTTCGCCGTGATCGCGCGGCGCCTGTGATCAGACGGGGGCTTTCGGACGGTGTGAACCATCCAATGTGATCGTCGGCAGCGGCTGCGATCGAGCGCCAGGCTCGATCGATCCGATCGACTTCTGGTGTCAGCTTTAACCATTGCTTGCGGGTAAATCCAGAGCCGGCCGCCAGCCAATTCAACAAACTTGAATGGCTGTCCTTGCTGGGAACAGTGCCCCCCGATCGGTCGAACGGGCCGACCACCAGATAACAACGATGAACCGCCCTCGTGAGGGCGACATACATCAGACGGATACCTTCGGCCTCATCCGCTTCGCGCTGGCGGTCTTTTCGTTCGGCCGAATCGGGTGGGTCGAGTCGAAAATCCAGAACGGATTGGCCTTGGTCGTCGCGGTCTTCAATGGGTAGTGATCCTGACGCATTGTTCGGACCGTCAAGCCAGAGTAGCGGACAAAAAACAAGCCCGTACTCCAGACCTTTGGATTTGTGAATCGTAACGATCTGAACCAGATTGCGATCTGATTCCAGGCGTAACTGAGCGTCGTCGGGCGACTCGGGGTCCTCACGCTGAACGTGCATCCATCGCAGGAGTGCCTCAGGCGAGTTGGCTTGATGGTTCGCTCGCTGCAAGAGTTCGCCCAAGTGGAGCAAATTCGTGAGCCGACGTTCGCCGTCCACACAATCCAGCAAGCGCTGGTCGACCGCCTCTTGCTCGCGCCAACGCTGAAACATGAAAGCAAACCCCCGCTGGCGCCAGTCCCTCAGGTACTGCTCAAAACGACTGCCCCAGGCGTTCATGGTCTGGTCATTGTCGCGCCAGGCAAGCACGGCATCGGCGTCCAGTCCCATCAGTTCAGTCGCTAGGGCCCCGAGCAGAAGACGTTGTCGGAGCCCACGATCGGGTGGGCTCAAGATCGCCTTAAGGATGCGCTCCAGTTCGAGGGCTTCGGGGCTGCTCCAGACACTTGCCTGAGACAGTTCAACGCTCGGGATCCCCAGTTGGCTGAGCGCTTCCCGAATCGCCCGGCCCTGATGATGGCTGCGCACAAGGATCGCAATATCGCCCCCGCGCAGGGGGCGGCCCTCAATCTGGACCGGTGTAGTGAGTAGTCGCGCGATCTCGGCGACGGTCTGGCGGATCGCCCATTGCTTGGCTCGCGCGCGCGTGATCAAGGACCCTGCCTGGTCGCGGGGGAGAACCCAGAAGCGCATCGGCCATTGCGGTTGGTGATCGTTGTTTTCAAGAAGAGGCGCGCGTTCTCGCGGGCTCGCCTGCACGGGCCGGTAGGTGATTCCAGCCTGAATGAATGCAGCCGGGTTGGCCCCGAACAATGCGTTACAGGCCGAAACGAGGCCAGGAACCGAGCGCTGATTTTGACCTAGCGTGGCCAGTCGATGCACGCGACGCTTGGCCTGAAGATAGGCGTGAATGTCGGCGTTTCGAAAACTGTAAATCGCCTGTTTGGGGTCACCCACGAAAAACAGCGGGACTGCGCTGTCACCGTAGATGTTCAGAAAGATCCCGCATTGCAAGGGATCCGTATCCTGAAACTCGTCGATCAGAGCGGCTGGGTATCTTGCACGCAGGGTGGCCCCCAGCCCTTTTCCTGCTTCGGTTCCAGATCCGGCTCCAGATCTGGCTCCAGATCCGGCTCCAGATCCTGCTATCCGATCGCCATTCAACGCCTCCCACGTGTTCAGCAGGAGATCGTTATACGAAACGACGCGCTGTTCCTGTTTACGTTGTTTTAGATCCTTGCCAGCGATTTCAATCATTTCCCGCTGCAAACGGCGCAGTCCCAACTGACACTGGAGTCCAAGGCTTTGGCCGCATTCGACCAGATCCTGGGCCGCGTTGAAGAAGCGATGTGATGGCGTCTCGCAGCTACGCAGTGTGCGATTACGCAGTTTTGATTGGGTCAACAGATGAATCTTGTCCCCAGTGCGCAGGTTCAATAACGAACCCTTACGCTGGATAAGAACTTCATCCCAACGGATCGCACCTTGCTGAATTGAAGAAGGGTTGTAGCTGGTTTTGTTTAGTTGCCCAAGCCCGGCTTCCAGGAGGCACAGGACCGCCTCTCGGTCGACTGACCAGATCTCTCGAGCTTCATTGAACGCGTCCTCGTAGGTTCGAGCAGAGGCGCCCATATCTGACTTGGCCCCCCCATCCGACTGGGCGGCTACTGCGGCAGATGCGTCGAGTTCCTCAGGCCATTGCGAAATGGCAAACGGTCGGTCCTGGACCCGCTTCAGGATATCGGCCCACAGTTGAGGGCTTTGTTTGCTGTCTCGAAGATGGCGTGTCAGCACTCGATCCATTGCCTGAGATGCGATCGTCCGGCGCCAATAATCGGCGACTGCCGATAGGCGTATCGCCCCGTCGTCCTCAATCATTTCAAGTTGATAGGACGATCCAGTCGTCAGAGCGGTTTCAGTCAGAACTCGCTGACAGAATCCGTGAATGGTGTAGATCGCGGCTTCATCAAACAGGTTCAGAGCGGTTTCAAGGCGACCGATCAGTTGCGTCTGGCTGAGTTCGACCCGCACGCTGAGTGATCTCAAGAGTTCAGTTGCAAAGAGGCCGTCTGGGCTGCTTTGATCCTGGGCCCCGCGCAACTGGGTCAACGTTGTGACGATCCGTGACCGGATTCGCTCGCGCAATTCTGCAGTCGCCGCGCGTGTGAAGGTGACGACCAATATCTGCTGCACCCCAAAGTCACGCTCCAACAACAGACGCAGGTAGAGTGCGCAGATGTTCCAGGTCTTGCCCGTTCCGGCCGACGCCTCGATCAGGGTGATCCCATCAAGCTCGCAATTGAATACCTCGAGTGGTTCCGCTGTCATCATGGCGTGACTGCGAATTCTGTTGGGCGGGCGTCCTCAAGGTGGTCTAGCAACGGTTGATAAATCTGCCGTGCCAGTTCATCGAATTGCGGATCGATCGGATTGTGAACACCGCGCAGCGCAAGTTGATACGCAGGGTCCGCACTCTCGCCGAATGGCTGGTTGCGGGTGCATTGCCAGGTTCTAAGTGCCTCGGTGGTTTTTTCAGTTTTCGCCAAAGCCCATGCCGAGCGCGGATAGAAATGCAGGGGCTGGCTCAGACCCGTCCGATAAAGTGCAATCAGCTGAGCCAGTATTGATTTGGGATTCACCACGGTGCGCAACCGGTAGATGCCATCCCTCGAGTGCCAACGGGTCTCTTTTGAGTTCGGGCCCATACCAGGCGCCTCGTCACAAGCGCATAAAAACAGGTGGGCAATCCATCCCGAAAGGTAGTCCTGAGCCCGCGCCGTCCGGAAGCTCCAACGGACCAATCCGTCGGCGCGTAGATCGCTGAGCGTGCCATGTAAAGTCCAGACTTCCCCGTCCAGATCAAATTCGAAGGTTTGAGTGATCGGGTCGAGTGGAGGATGTATCAACCCCAGCCTGATCGGTTGGGCGAATGAATACAGGGCCTCTGCTTCGTCGTTTGCCTCAATCGAGCCAAGCGCGCCCGATGGCAACTCCGGTCCGGCCAGTGCCAGTCGAACCAGGGCGTTCGCGTCCATGCCCGCGAGTGCTTTTGGCAACAGCCGTTCGACGAGTTGATGGCGGGTCAGCGGATCCATCGCGAAAGGTTCTTCATCGAATAAATCGGTGTCCTCTTCGGTCAACTGGATGCCGAGTCGGTGCCGAAGGAGGAATCGTGCTGGGTTACTGAAAAATTCAATGAATCGATCAAGTGACACGACTCGCAACGACGCGTCGGGTTGGGGTAAAGCGCCATTGAAAAAGGGCAAGCCCTGAACCCACGGATTTATCGGTTCAACATCGTCGGACTCTTCCTCCAGGGAGAGCAAATCGGTCGCGATCTCTGGTGTATTGCCTGAAGTTGCGAGATCGCGTGTTTCAAGATCACCTGTCGGAAGATCACCTGTCGCAAGATCGCTCTTGCTGAAGGATTGCAGCGGATGTTCCTGGATGATGCGGCGACCCGACCCGGGCCAGATCCGTTCAATCTGATCAACCAGGTCCGCAATCAGGACCGAGGGCGGAATACGGCTGTTGTCTCGAATGTTCCTCCCGGTATAACTGAGTACCAGTCGGTCGCGGGCTGAAATGAACAGATCCAGGAATTGGTTGCGCTCATCGAGGCGCCGCTGACGATCACCGCGCTGCGGCTGTGCTGCGATGAGATCGAACTCAAGCATTCGCGATGCGCTTGGAAACGCCCCGTCGTTCATTCCAAATACAAAAATGTTTCGATACGGGAGTGCGCGCAGGCTGGAGATTGCAGCAAACGTAATTCGGCCGGACGGAACCCCGCCTTGCGCATCTTGTTCGAGTTGCTCAGTCAGCGCTTCCTGCAAGACCGTAAGCGGTAGCAAGTCGTCAAGGCCGCCCCGAATCATTTGGGTATGCAAGCGGTGAAGGGCCCTGCGAACGCCAATGAACTCCTCGATCCAGGCAGGATCCTCTGCCGCAAAACATGTCAGTGCATCGCTCAATGCCTGATGCCATTCGTCCGGAGTTTTACTCCCTTGCCAATCTCGGCGTATGCGATTTAATTCCTGCACAAAACGCCAGAAAATCCCGAGTGTAGGGGCTTGCGAGCCGCCCGGATTGCCAGCGCCGATCAGCGAACCGACCCCTTCATCCTGATCAAAATCGGTGTGCGCATCAAAATCGATCGCGGCGTCTTCGTCCCCCATGGCGTACGCGAGATAGAGACGCTCCAGACCCTCCGCGAACGTATGCCGTTCGTCCGCAGGTAGTTCATGGGTTTGGCGTTCAACTCCGTCGAGTGCCCAGCGTATTCCGGACACCTTGATCCATTCGCGCAGTCGTTCCGCTTGTTCCAGATCGAGGCCAAAGCGTCGCATCACGGCGGGTTGGATCAATAGATCGAAGACCTCTGAGGCAGGATGGCGCCCGAGCGCAAGGGTGAGCAATTGATCCAGGAGGCGGGCGATCGGATTCACCCGGCGTTGCGGCAGACCTGTAATGACATAGGGCAACCGGCGTTCGTCCCGAACGGTTCCGAAAACAGCGTCGATCAAGGGGGCCGCACCCTGCAGATCCGGGGTGACCACCAGGATGTCTTCCGGGGCCGGCGGGTTGGGTTGGTCGAGCAGATCCTGTAAGCGCGCATGCAGAACCTCGAGTTCTCGCTGCAAGGAGTG
>RFPW01000089.1 GCA_009925965.1 Betaproteobacteria bacterium | reverse complement strand
CTCTCGAATTACACGGACAAAGACACGGCTATGTCGGGTGGCGTCAATGTTGGCGACACGGTGACCGGGTCCGAACGAATTCTAGACTTCAGCAACACCGACGGTTCGGGGGAAAGCATCGTACTTGGCAATACCAACATCACGACCTTCACCAATACGGGACGCGTTCAGGACAACACCGCCTCGATCGTCCAGGGGGTTTACGACGCCATCTCGGGGATCTTTACCGTCGGCGCGGGACGCACCACCGGAGAAGACAGCCTCTTGCTGTGGGATTCGGACTCGACCACGGGTCTTGAAATCGAAGCTGTGGTTCTGGTCGGTGTCAACGCCACGGAGGCCAACTACTTCACGAGCGGGGTCTCACTGTCAGGCATCCTGGCGATGTAGTTTTACAGCGGCCCAGGCGTCGAACTCAATTCTTCGGGGCCGGCGTCTTGGATCAGCCTTGCCTTTCAACGCCAGACTTTATTTTGACTGAGTGGCCGATTGAAGAAGGACATCGGCCACCGGAAAATCAGTCAATCCAAATCGGGTTGCAGTGGTTACGCTACCGATAGCATCCATGACCGCCAAGCCCTGAACCACCCGACCGAAGACCGCATAGCCTGGTTGCGCGTCGCTGACGTAGTTCAGAGCCGAGTTGTCGACCAGGTTGAAATAGAACTGCGAAGTTGCCGAATTCGCGTCGGCAGTCCGCGCCATTGCGAGGGTGCCGCGAACATTCGGCAACCCTTTATTTGACTCGAGAACCACTGCTGCGCGCGCGCCCGGCTGAACTCCCGGGGATGCAGTCGCGGTGCTGAGCACGGATCCGCCGGGGCCACTAGCCGGAACCAGCCATCCGCCTTGGGCAACAAATCCACCAATCACCCGGTGAAAGAGGGTGTTGGTGTAAAAACCGTCCCGAACGTACTGGAGAAAGTTATCAACAGTCGTGGAGACCACCGTCGGATTGAGTTCCACGACCAGAGTTCCAAGCGAAGTCACCATCGTGACCTGTGGGTCCGGAACATTGAAACTGACTGACTTCAGTGCGGTCGCCCCGGCTCCTTTGACCAGCAACTCGACGGCGGAGGACCCTGTTGCGGTCGGGGTGCATCTCCAGTTCAGTTCGGTGGTGCTAGCGGCGCCCGAACCAGCAGCCGGCGCGACGGCAACGAGCCCTGAACAATTTCGGGCGGTTGCCGTCACAGTCGAATCCAACGTAGTGCCAATGACCTTGAACTGCGTGACCTGTCGATAGCTCAGGCGGTCCGCTTGAATATCCGTAACGGTCGGGGTCTTAACGGTCGGCCCAACTGCCGAACCAACCGCAGAATCCCCGCCGCAACCAAGCAGTGAGAGGCTTGCAAAGACTGCGACGCCCATGAGCCCCGCTCTAGGGAGTCGGCTCCGCAAAGTTTCGCCGTGTAGAATTGGGTCCGCAAACTGCAACATTCGGGTCGGCCTCGGTCGTGGAATTTCTGGGTTATCAAATGCTGGGTAGCGGGATGTTTGGTCAAAGTGTAATAGATAACACCCGCGTCACTAGGACCTCCCGAGGTACCTCCCCGTCAGAAAGGGCGATGTTCGCGCTGTTTTTTGCGCTGTGCTCGTGCCTTATCGCAACGAGTGCGTTCGCGCAAACGAGCCTCTCGCCCAACGGTTACAGCGGCCTAGGCATGACGCCCAGCGCGCAGACCATCCCGGGCGGAATGGCGGTCATCGACCGCTCGAACGCTCTGCCAGGAGCGCCATTCGCGGGACCTGGGTCCAAAGGGCCCGAGGGCTACAACACGCAAGTCGGATTTGGCCTCACAGACAACTTCGAGGTCATTGGTCGTTTGGCGACGCAAGACCAGAACTGCAATCAGTTTGTCGCTGGGGCCTGCCCACCGGGCACGATCCGAGACTTTTCGGCGGGCTTGAAATATTCACTCCCAGTCGAATGGCTCAAGCGTAATTCGGCCAGCGTCGCTATTGGTCTGAACGACGCGGGCGGTGCTGCATCGCTTTTTCGTTCTTACTACGCCGTCGGGAGCAAATCGTTCGGGACCTTTGACGTCTCGATCGGGGCAGCGAAAGCGGTGGGCACTGCCGCACCCTTACACGGAGGGTTCGCGTCGCTAGGCTGGACCCCGACACCCTGGTCAAAGCTCAGCGTTCAGCGAATCGGGCCCGACACGTGGGCATCAGCCGCACTCGTTTCGCCGACTTTTTTCGGCGGCATGAGCGCCAGCGTGAACTTAAACCGTAGCTTCAATGAGACCACCGTCACACCCCGGCAATGGGCGGGCGTTTCGGTCAGTATCCCGCTGGATGCGGTTCGCAAACTGCCTGCGCGCGTCGCCGAATTGCCAACCCGCCGCGCCGTCAAACCCATCAAGCCATCCGAGTTGGCGGCCGCACTCAAGCGTGCAGGTTTTTATGGTCCCAAAATTGGTGAGTCCAAGGACGGAGTGCTCTTCCTTGAGCTCGAAAACACCGGCTACCAGTGGAACGTGCTCGATGCAACGGGTGTCGCACTTGGGGTTGTAGCGGCTGCTTATGGCGACACCAAAAAGATTTTTGATCTCTCGATGACAGCGCGCGGTATCGGTCTGCTGAGAGCCACAGGTAGCGCAGCGTGTGTCAAAAAATGGCTTGAATCCGAAAGCGGCACCTGCGCGGACCTCAAGATAACCACGCTCCTTCAGGATCAGGACGAGCCCTTCAAACCCGTGCGATGGGAGAAAGGAGATTTCTGGACCTTCCGGCCTGAGATCGCGCTGAGTCCTGCATTAATCTCAGGGATTGCGACGGAAGTCGGATCTCTTGATTTCGATCTTGCGTTGAGTGCCAACCTCATCGTTCCACTCTGGCAGGGGGCGATCTTTGAAGTGAATCAACTGGTCCCGACGGGGTTGCACACTCAGGACTTTAGTCCTGGGGGCGCTTTCTACCAAGCAAGGCTCCAATCTGGCGTCACGCGTCGGATGATCCACCAGATTATGAGTTTCCCGTCACTCTCGACTCAGGCCCGCATCAGTCTGGGTACGGCGTACACGGCGTTCCGTGGGATCCAACTCGAGACTCAGACCACGAGTATCAATGGCCGGCATCGCGGCGGAGTGTTGGTTGGCAACTTCGAGACCGACCGCCTCCCCTTTAACAACAAGCGTAGCTATAGTTTATTTAATTATCGCTATGCCTGGAATGATGATCAGACGCTCACGACTGAAATCAATCAGGGCGAATTTTTTGGTGGGGATAAAGGCTTCATGGTCAGCCAGAAATTTTGGCATGGCGACAGCAACATCTCAATTTACTTCCGACGTAGCCGGATGGATACGATGGCCAACCCCGTGTCTTTCGCCGGACTTCAGATCAACATTCCGATCACCCCAAGGAGCAATCCGGGCATCCGCCACATTGGTCCATATGTTGGCGTGCAGGGGGTCAGCCAGTGGAGCTATAACTTCGAAACGAAGATTCTCGAAAGAGAGAACACGCTGACCGCAGGCTACGGAACGATCCCCACCCTGGGTGATTCGCTCGCCACGACGCTTAATCGTGATCGGTCTAGTACCCAGTATTTACGAGACAACAGCTGGCGCGTCAAAAACGCGTTTATCCAACTGACCGATGATTGACGATTTGCGCCCCGGGGGCGCAGTTGCCCTCTGCGGGTTTCTGGTTTCGGGGTTCGCAGCATTTCTATTGAGCCGCGTCTCGGTGAAGGCCTCTCTGGGGATGGACCGGTCGACCGGTGTCCAAAAATTTCACGTACGGCCGACGTCTCGCCTCGGAGGCGTGGCAATCGTGCTCGGTGTATTCGCCGGCGTTTTGCTTTCGGACGATGCCGTAGTTAGAACCCTCACGCTATGCGCCGTACCGGTTTTCGCGGGAGGCTTGGTCGAGGATCTGACTCACCGGGTCGGGCCAACATCCCGCTTGTTGCTGGCAATCGTCTCGGCCAGCGCAAGTTATGTGCTTTTGGGAATCGGCGTGCATCACACCGATGTCTGGCCGGTTGATCAATTGCTGCGGTTGCCCCTCGCCAGCTATCTGGTGACCATGCTGGTGGTAGCGGGATTCACCAACGGGGTCAACATCATCGATGGTTTTCACGGACTTGCGGCAGGCACGGCCGCGATCATGATGACCGTCTTCCTGTTCATCGCCATGCAAGCTGGCGACGCTTTCATGGTGCAGGTTTGCGAGCTATCGATCGCCAGTGTGGCCGGATTTCTTTTGCTCAACTGGCCGCACGGCCGGATTTTTCTGGGCGACGCTGGCGCCTATCTGCTCGGATTCTGGGTCGTCGAGGTGGGTCTCTTATTGGTGACCCGCAATCCAACTATTTCGCCGATGGCCCCGGTTGTCGTCGGTATTTTTCCGCTGATCGAAACCTTGTTTTCAATGTACCGGCGCAAGTTCGTGCGCAACCACCCTGTCAACCATCCGGACGCACTCCACCTGCACACACTCGTCTACCGGAGGCTAGTGTCCAGCCCTGCAAGACATTGCACAGACCAACTCAAAAACCGTGCGAACTCGAGGGTCGCTTGGTTTTTTTGGTTACCAGCCTGCGGATTTGGCGCATTAGCGGTGGCATTTCAGACCAACACGTCCGCCTTGTTGGTCCTGATGCTCGCGTACCTGGGTTGTTACCTCTGGCTCTACCGGCGCTTGGTGCAGTTCCGGGCCCCCACCTGGATGCGCCTGCGCTAACGGCGTTGTTTTTGTGCGACGTCGAGAATCCGATGGGACGGGTCCCCGGTATTCATATAGGAAGTTATGTTAACGTTCCTATATGAACTCGCAGGTCCGGATTCGCCTTAACACCACCCCAGAGCAAAGCGCGCGGTTGATCGCCTTGCAGACTGCCTTTGCAGAAGTCTGTAACGCACTCGTGCCGCTGGTCCGCGAGTCCCGTGTCTGGAACCGCGTAGCGCTCCATCACATGGCCTACCGGGGGCTGCGCGAGCGGTTTCCGGCGCTGGGTTCGCAAATGGTTTGCAACGCGATCTATTCTGTGTCGCGCTCGTGTCGACTGGTTTTTCAGACGCCGGGAAGCCCCTTTCACCTTTCGAAGATGGGTGACAGGCAACTGCCTTTGATGCGGTTTCTCGAGACGAGCCCCGTCTACTTTGACCGTCACACGCTGAGCCTCAAAGCGGGCCAGGTTTCGATGTACACGCTTGATGGCCGGATGCGATTTGAGCTTGCGCTGCAGGCCGCCGACGCCGAGGCATTTCATCATCGCAAGTTGTACGAAATCATCCTGCAACGTGAGCCGGTAGGACATTTCCTCAGCTTTCGGTTTGGAGAAGCGGCTGGCGCTGAAAACCTTGTGGTGGCCGAGAACAATCCCGATCCGCTACCCGAATACGTCCTGATCGAGGAAGCGGCATGAATCCGCTACAACCCGGGCAGGATTTGCTGTTCGAATACTTCAAACCCTGGCAACGGGTCTTCTGGCGGGCCACGATTCTGAGCTGGATCGCGGGGTTGCTAGTACTCGCCCCCTCGTACTACATGCTGGAAGTGTATGACCGGGTTGTTCAGAGCCGAAGTCACATGACCCTGCTCATGCTCACTCTGGCGGTGCTGCTGGCCTATGCGGTCATGGAAGTGCTCGAATACCTGCGAAGTGAAATGCTGCGCGAGGTCGGTCACGCGGTCGATGAAAAGCTCAGCCCACGACTTTTTACGATGATTTTCGAGGCAAGCCTGCGCAAGCATCCGGGCGGTAGCATTCAGGTTTTGAACGATTGGCGCCTTGTTCGCGAGTTTGTTCACTCGCCCTTCCTGCTGGCCGCGATGGAGGGGCCAGTCGCCGCGGTTTTTCTCATCTTGGTTTTTGGTATCAATCCCCTGCTGGGATGGCTGACTCTCGTTGGCGCGATCGTTCAGGTCGGCATCGCCTGGATGACAGAGCGCAGCACACAGGCGCCGCTAGCAGCAGCGAATCGCAGTTCGGTCGCGGCGCAAGAGTACGCCGACGGATCATTGCGGAACGCCGAAATCATCGAGGCGATGGGGATGCTGCCCCACATCCATCGCCGGTGGCTTAAGCTCCAGGGGCATTTTCTCGGATTGCAGTCGCAGGCCAGCTTGGCGGCCGGTGGTTATCAAGCGGCCTCGCGAATGGTCCAGCAGATTCTGGGTTCAGCGCTGTTGGGCGTGGGGGCCTGGTTGACGCTTCAAAACCAGCTCAGCGGCAGTGGCGCATTGATGGTGGTGGCATCGATCATCGGCGGACGCGTGCTGTCGCCGCTGGTCCAAATGGTGGCGCAATGGCGTCAAGTCGTTACAGCGCGCGATGCCTGGACCCGACTGAATCACCTGCTCGCGACGTTTCCGCAAAAGCCCGACGCGATGGCACTCCCGCCACCCAGAGGGACGCTCAGTGTCGAACAACTGGTCGCTGGCCCACCTCCCGCCCCAGGCCAGCAGCCGCTGGCAACCTTACGCGGCATTCAGCTGGCTCTTCGGCCCGGCGAAATGCTGGCTGTCATTGGCCCATCGGCGGCCGGCAAGACGACGCTGGCACGCTTGATTGTCGGACTCTGGCCAGCCATCAGCGGAAAAGTGCGTCTGGACGGCGCTGACGTTTACACCTGGGACAAATCCGAACTCGGACCGCACGTTGGCTATCTGCCTCAGGGTGTCGAACTTTTCGAGGGCACGATCGCTGAGAACATCAGCCGGTTTGCGCCCAGAGGCTCGGTCGAGGCAGCCGCTAACGCAGTGGGACTCCACGAATTCATCCTCAGCTTGCCCCTGGGCTACGAGACGCCGGTAGGCCCCGATGGCGCCCGGCTCTCGGGTGGTCAGCGCCAGCGTGTGGCGCTCGCCAGGGCTCTGTATGGTGATCCCGCGCTGGTTGTTCTGGATGAGCCCAACTCAAGCCTTGATGAAGCCGGCGATGCAGCACTAGCCGACGCGCTGCGTGCACTCAAAACTCGCGGGGCAACCGTCGTTGTTATGACCCACCGGTCGAGTGTACTGGCGCTTGCAGACAAGGTCTTGTTACTGCGGGACGGCAACCAGCAGGCGTTTGGACCGCGGGACGATGTCCTCGCCGCCTTGCACGAGGCAAATCAACGCGCTAATGCGGCGGCTGCAGGGGTATCCGCGGCGGCTGGGACGGCCACGGATGCGTCGAACACCGTCGAAGCCGTCGGATAAATCACGCATGATAAATAACGCATGAAGCACGCAGACGAACTTTTGGAAACCGTTCTGGCGTTCAGAACCGAGTTTCTGTTGGTTGGGATCCTGAGCGCCCTGGCAAACCTGCTGATGCTCACACCGACCATCTACATGCTGCAGGTCTATGACCGGGTACTGGTGAGCCAGAATGAGCTCACGCTCGTGGCCGTCTCGATCATTGCAATTATTCTGTTTGGCGTGATGGCGCTAGCCGAGTGGGGACGCTCGCGCGTGCTAGTGGAAGCGGGCGTGCGTTTTGATGAACGCCTGGGGACCCGTATTTTTAATGCCAGCTTCGAGTCGCACCTGAGTAACCCCGGATCATCGCGCACGCTTCGGGGTCCAGCACGCTCGTTCAACGATCTGTTACAGGTTCGCCAGTTTCTGACCGGGAGCGGCATCTTTGCGTTCTTCGACCTGCCTTGGGTGCCGATCTATATTGCGGTGTGCTTCTTCCTGCACCCGTTTCTGGGTTGGCTATCGATTCTGTTTGCGGTCATTCAACTCGCGATGGCGTGGTTGAGTCATCGCCTGAGTGCGCCACCCGCCGAAGCCGCGCAAGTCGCTCAGATCGAAGTCAACCAGTATGTCCAGAGCAAACTGCGCAACGCAGAAGTCATCGAATCGATGGGGATGCTTGCGAATCTGCGCACTCAATGGTGGCGCCGTCACACGAACAGCCAAGAGACTGGCTCGGTCGTCGCAGACCTCTCTCACCGACTCGCCGCAGTGAGCAAATTTGTGCGCTACAGCCAACAATCATTGGCACTCGGGGCAGGCGCGCTGCTGGTCGTGGATGGGCAACTCACGCCAGGCGCAATGATCGCCACCAACGTCCTGATGGCGCGCGCGCTCGCGCCGATCGATATGCTCGTTGGTTCATGGCGTACGGCGATCACGGCCAGTGAGGCCTTCAAACGCCTGCAGACGCTATTGAACGCGCACCCCGTGGATGATCGCGAACCCGGCCTGCGCCGCGTTGATCCCACGGGCGAAATCGTTTTGCGTCAGGTCGTTGCAACCGCTCCGGGGCGACCA
>RFPW01000088.1 GCA_009925965.1 Betaproteobacteria bacterium | reverse complement strand
GGCGAACGCAACATCACCGGAATGGAGCCGCGCGACATTACCCGCTTAGGCGTTGCCCGCTCATTCCAGATTCCACAATTGTTCGACCAACTCACAGTCGATGAAAACCTGGAAGTAGCCGAAATCATCGCCCGTCATGCTTCCACCGCGAGTCAGACCAAAGAGCTGGCTCGCGTTCGTGCGTTGGCGTTAGAGCGTTTTGGTCTGGTCCCGCAACGCGATCAACTGGCGAAAACCCTCCCCGGTGGCGCCCGCAAGCTCCTCGACATCGCGATGGCCGTCGTGTCCCACCCCAGCGTTCTGGTGCTCGATGAGCCAACCAGTGGCGTGAGCGCTGAAGAGAAAGAGAGCGTCGTCGAAACCGTGATCGAACTCGCCCGAGGGCTCAACGCAATGACGCTATTCGTTGAGCACGACATGGAAGTCGTGGCGCAGTACGCAGATCGTGTACTCGCATTTTTTGAGGGCCGGATCATTGCAGATGGCACGGCAGCCGAGGTGCTTGATGCGCCTGAGGTCCGTCGCCTCATTGTTGGTACAGCCCTGGGAGCAGACGGTCATGCTTGAAGTGCAAGGGATCTCAGTTCGCCGAGGCAGCGTTGAAGTCGTCCGAGATGCGAGCTTCAAACTGGGACGCGGCGAATTCATTGCTCTGGTCGGTCGGAACGGCGCGGGCAAGACCTCGCTGATGAAGGCGATTGCAGGGCTGCTACCGAGCAGCACCGGCCATATCAGCATGAATGGTCAAAGCCTCGATGCCATGCCGGCCCACCAGCGTATACGCCTCGGAATTGGCTACATGCCTGAAGACCGCCGCCTGATCCCCGGGCTGACCGTCGAGGAGAACATCAGCCTCCCCTGCTGGACCCGTAACACCCCCGACCTGCCTTCGCGTCTGGCTGAGGTGTTCAAGTGGATTCCGGAGCTCGAACCCATGGCCCAGCGCCGCGCCTTGGAGCTCTCGGGAGGGCAGCAAAAACTCGTCGCTCTCGCCCGCGCCTGGGTTGCCGACAACAGCCTTTTGCTACTCGACGAACCATTCGAAGGCGTAGCGCCCGCACTCTGCCAGCGCTTGATCGAAGTCATCCGCACATTGCGTCAGGCAGGCATGGCCGTTCTGCTCTCAGAATCCGAATTCAAGCACTCGCGTGGCCTCGTAGACCATGTTCTGCCGATCGACCGCGGCGTCCTGCAACCGGTCGTGCTGGGCAAGAACGCTCATTAACCGGGCAGGACACCGGCCGCCCGGTACTGATCCCAAAGCCTGAAGAACATCGCTTCGGTGTCTTCAAATTCATAGAATCCATAACGACGACACTTCCCCGTGTGGGAGATGATGTCGAAGTCAGAAGCAAACACGAAGTCACCGTAGCCCCAGGACACGAGATCCGGATAAGACGTTGCGCGTAACCCGTAGCGAGCGACCATCTGATCCCAAAGCGGCCCTTTGTCAGCCATCGCCTGAGCAAGTCGGATCGGGCGCCTCGGCGCCAGTTCCATGCCCCAATAGCGTGCCATCTTGGGCCAGAAATTTTCCCAGCGAATCAGATCTCCATTGGTGATGTTGAATGCCTGGTTCGCACAACGGGGTTCGGTCGACATCCAGACCATCGCGCGCGCTAGCAGCGTCGCATCGGTGACCTGATAAAGCGCATGGTAGTTCGCAGCCGACCCCGGAAACTGCAGAGGCAAACCGAGTTCACGCGACAGCACGGCGTACACGGCTAAAACCATCGGCAGATTCATCGGACTACCGACCCCATCGCCACAGATCGCATGGGGGCGAGCCGACGAAATCGACCAGCGCTTGCCATGTGAAGCTTGCGTCAGGTAATCCCATTGATTGTAATAAAAATTCGGGGGCATGTGCCTGGGGTCATCCTCGCGGGCCGGCGTCCGGAAGGTCCCATGATGGTTTCCGTACCACTTTGTGCCATGCATGACATGAACATGCTCAAGCCCCACAGCGACGGGGTCAAGGGCCTCAATCAGATGGCTCAGCATGGCGGTGTTGTCATTAACCCAGGCCACTGAGTCAGACCGTTCAACGTAGGCCGCATGAAAGACGTGCGTCACCGCAGACAATCGATGGGCCTGCCTTGCGCAATCCGCGGGATCGAGCAGATCGATCGCCAAGTGGGCATAGTCACCCTGCAGAGCAGGCGAGCGCCGCGAGACGGCGAGGATCTCCCAACCCCCAGCCCCCAGGAGATGGGCCAACAAATTGCGCCCGACCACACCGGTTGCACCGGTAATGAGAGCGACACGTTTGCTCATGGTTGCCCCATGGTCAACACCACTTTGCCCACCGCCTGCCCAGTCGACACAAGCCCAAGCGCCTGCTCAAACTGCTCTAGCGGAAACGCTTGCATGACATGAGGTCGAATGACGCCCCGTGTGTAAAGTTGCATCAGTTCGTGCTGCACCTCGGCGACCCGGTCGGGGGTTCGCTCCCGATAATCGCTCCACTGCAAACCACTGGCGGTAATGTTTTTGACCAGCAGGTAATTCGCTTTGATCTCGGGGATCCGCCCCGCGGCAAACCCGATGACGACAATCCGGCCACACCAGGCGAGCGCGCGCAGCGCACCATCGAACACATCACCGCCCAGGGTATCGAGGACCACGTCGGCACCATGTCCTGCATTGGCCGAATAAACCTGCTTGCGCAGGCTTTCGCGAAGATCCGGTTGAGCGAGATCGATCACGGCGTCGGCACCGTGCTGTCGCACCACGTCCGCCTGCAGGGGCGTATTGACAGCGGCCAGCACGCGTGCACCCAACCCTTTGGCGATCTGGACGGCTGCCAGTCCGACTCCGCCAGCCGCGCCCGTGACCAGCACCGTTTCATTGCGGCGAAACTGCCCACGATCGACCAGCGCAAAATAGGCCGTTTGATAAACAAGACCCATCGCCGCCGCATCGACAAACGACATGGCGTCAGGGATCGGATGAACCCAGGCAGATGGTGCGCAAACCTGACTGGCATAACCGCCGTGTTCAAGCTGAACGACGACACGATCCCCGAGACGGACTGATCGTGATGGCGGACCCGCAAACGAGATAGATGATGAGGCCTCGGATGGATTCGCGTGCCCAATTGCTGGCCCAATCGCACGCACCACCCCGGCTGCATCCTTGCCCGGTGTAAAGGGAAACGGCGGCAAGATCTGGTACCGCCCGCTCATGACCAGTAGGTCCGGATAGTTGACCGCTGCTGCGTGCACATCGATCAACACCTCCCCGGGACCAGGGCTGAGATCCTTGCAGGATTCGACTCGATGCAAGCCTGGTGAATCGTTTGATCCAAGAGAACCGATCGAACCAAAGGACCGGACCATGACGGCTTTCATGACGATTCAAACAGCTTTTGGTCCTCACCCAGGCTCGGATAGCCTTGCGCCGGGGCATCGCCCCGAAACTGGCGGTCGATCGGGACCGGAAGCGCGGGAATCTGCCGACCCGAACCATCATCGAGTTTTGCTGAAAAAAGACCACGATGCTGGAAATGGGGATGCTTGACGGCCTCTTCGAGCGATCTTACTGGCGCGACACAGACGTCCCTCCCATGAAATTGAGCTAACCAGTCGTCCTGGGCTCGTGTCGCGATGATCGCGGCGATGGCCTTGACCGTGGCAGCTGGGTCGGTCGTATCGTCGCGCAACTCGGGAGCGCCGATACAGTCGAGAAATTGAATCCAAAACTTTTCCTCGAGCGGCGCACACGCGAGGTACTGGCCGTCGAGCGTTTGATAAACCTGGTAACGCGGGCTCGCCCCCGTAACAAGGTCTGAACCCGGCGTCGGCCAGGACCCGGACGAAAACCCATTGCCCAATCCCCAGTACATGAGCGGGAACAGATGGTCGGCCATCGCGATATCGAGGTGACAACCACGGCCTGTCGAATCTCGCTGACGCAGGGCCAACAGAATATTCATCATCGCCGGGTAGGCCCCACCCGCAAGATCTGCGATGAGCGCTGGCGGCAATCCCGGGGCACCATCATGGCCTGCGGTCAGGCTCAGCATGCCCGCCTCGGCAAGATAGTTCAGGTCATGGGCCGCCACTTGTGCAAGCGGACCGTCCTGCCCAAACCCCGAAATCGAACAATAAATCAACCCCGGATGGATCACGCTCAGGGTGTCGTACCCCAGGCCGAGGCGCTGCATCACCCCCGCACGAAACTGCTCGACGAGAATATCGGCATCCCGCACGAGTGCGATCGCCTGATCACGCCCCGAAGCCTGTTTCAGATCCAGAACTATCGATTTTTTCGCACGATTCAATAATCCAAAATTAACGCTGTCTGATCCAAAACTCGGCGCATAGGTTCGCATCTCATCGCCCTGACCTGGGCGCTCAATTTTGATGACCTCCGCCCCAGCCTCAGCAAGCAACAGCGTGCACATCGGGCCCGGCAACAGCGTACTGAAGTCCAGAACCCGAACGCCGCTCAGGGGGCGAGTCAGAGGTTGACTCAGAGGACGATTCTCCGGACGACTCATCAGCGTTCAGTCCGCTGTTTGGCGACTTGGGCGCGGCGGGCTGGCACATACGGTTCTTGACCGAGCGCGACATGCAAGGCCTCCGAGACATCATGATGTTCGGCCAGACCAGTCCGCTCGAGTAGTGTGATCGGACCCTCGGGGTAGCCCAATCCAAGGCAGAGGGTCATATCCAGATCAGCTGCGGTCGCGAGGCCTTCGTCCAGACGGCGCAAGGTATCGTTGAAATAAGGGCGAATCAGCCGGTTCACGATCCGTCCCGGAAAATCCCCACAAACAGCGACTTTGAGCCCTGCGGACTCGAATACCTCGCGGGCCGCCTCAAGCGCTGCAGGGCTAGTGCCAGGTTGACGAACGACCTCGACTAAAGGCGTTGGATCGCCCTTGCCGAGTCGAAATCGGGCAAAGCCAACCACGTTACTTCCCTCTGCGTCGCGGGACTCGTCGGTGTGAACGCCGAGGCACTCCGTGCCCAGTTCAATCGCCACAAAGGGCGCCGAACGGGTGGCTGCCTGATGGGCGCGATAAGCGTAGCCGGCACCAAGGCCCACGACGATCCAGGCATCGCCTTGCCTGTCAGCCCGTGCGATGAGCGGATGAGGGACTGGGAATGAAGCGCTTGGCCCGGACTGAATGATTCGATAAGTCGTCATGGGGTCAGGCTCCAAAAATCTTGCGATCGGCGTAGACATGGAATCCACGCCCGGTCTTTTTACCCAGGTGCCCTGCAGCGATCATACGTCGGACCAGTGGTGGGCATGCGGCCCGCGGCTCGTGCGTTAACCCATGCATCGCCTCGCAAAGCAGTTTTTGCGTATCCATTCCAACGAGATCCAGCAGCTCGAGTGGCCCCATCGGATACCCCATCGCCGCCTTGATTGCCAGATCAATATCAGCCGCCTCGGCGACACCCTGTTCGACCAACCGAATGGCGTCGTTATTGAAGGGGATCAGAAAGTAATTCAGGATAAAACCGGGACTGTCCTGCGTTTTCACGGGCTTCTGCCCAAGCGCTTGACACACGGCCCAAGCCTGCTGAAAGGTGGCTTCACTGGTGTTCAGGCCGGGCGACATCTCTACCAGCTTCATGAGCTGCGCGGGCAAACAAAAGTGCATGCCAACAAAACGGTCAGCCCGTCCAGATCCCCCGGCAATTTCGGTGATCGAAATCGTGGAGGTATTGCTCGCAAAGATCGTATGTTCCGGGCAGATCGTGTTCAGTTGACTAAACAATTCGTGCTTGACGTCGAGGCTCTCGAAAACCGCCTCGATCACGAGGTCACAATCCGCCAAATCTGCCAGCTGGGTCGTAGCAGACCATTGCGCCATGATTTGGGGCAACGCGTCGGCAGCCAACTTGCCGCGTTCAACCGACTTGCGCAGAAACCCCTCGGTCTGTTCCCTAGCTCGAGCCAACGCGTCCTGGCGGACATCGAAAACCCTCGTTCGAAAGCCCGCACGCGCTGCGACGATCGCAATACCCGCCCCCATCGTTCCGCACCCAGCCACCCCAATCGTTCTAATTTGACTCAAGATTGTCCCCTGAAGCTTTTGGATAGCCGATTGATGGCTATGGTTGTTTTGTCAGAAAACTACGGCCAATCAGTTGCCGGTGAACCTGATTGGTACCTTCCCAAATCTGGGTGATTTTGGCGTCGCGCATGAGCCGCTCGACCCGGTAATCCTTGCAGTAGCCGTAACCGCCAAGTAGTTGGACCGCGTCCGTACTCGCACGCATCGCCAGATCGGAGGCGCGCAATTTCAGAATCGACGCTTCGATGCCAAAGTCGGTTTCACCCGCCTCAACCCGCTCCCCGATCTGCCAGAGCCAGGATTCAACCAACGCGAGATCCGCCGCCAAGTCAGCCACCATGAACTGAATGCCCTGAAATTCGAGTATCCGCCGGCCAGATTGCCGTCGATCATTGATGTAAGCAATGGCATCTTCAAACGCCGCGCGGGCAATCCCGAGTGCATGTGCTGCCACGCTTGGACGGGACTTGTTCAAGGACGCAAACAGGATCTTCAAGCCATCGCCTGGCTCGCCGATGAGGTGGTCCCGGGGCACCCGGCACTGATCGAACGCCAGTGTCGCCGTGCTCGAGGCACGGGTACCCATTTTGTCCTCAAGACGAACAACCGAGAGGCCTGGCGTTCCTTTTTCCAGAATCAATACAGAAATGGATTCCTTCGCACCGACGATACCGTCCCATTTCCCGAAGAGCAGATAAAGGTCGGCGACATCACCGTTCGTGATGAAGGTCTTTCCACCATTGATTACGATTTCATCCCCTTCCTCGCGAAACGTTGTCCGCATGCCGGTCGCGTCGGAACCTGCGCCCGGCTCCGTAATGGCCAGTGCACCGAGTCCACCTTCCGCGATACGGGGCAGAAACCGCTGCTTTTGCGTCTCGGTCCCCCAATCAATCAACGGCTTCATACCGTGATAGTTGGTCGCCCAAATGATGCCCGTTGACGCGCAGGCCTGGCTGATTTCGCGCACGCAAGCCAGATACGCGTTGAAACTCAACGGCGCCCCACCGTAGGCTTCGGGAACAAACATCGCGTTTAGGCCCAGCGCATTGATCGCGTGGACGTTATCCCAGGGAAACTCACCCTGGCGGTCGTAGTGTTCGGCGCGCGGCGCAATCTTGTCACGCGACAACTGACGCACGCTCTCGAGAAGCATCCGCTCCTCTTGCGCAAGCTTCAGCCGATCATCCAGACGCTGTAGAACGTTCATTCAAATCACCTCAATGCGCAATGCCCTGCGCCCCATCGATATAGAGCGTCTCACCACTCATAAAACCGGCTCCACTGGAATAGAGCGCGCCTACCAGGTTCGCCACATCCAATGCAGTTCCGGGGCGTCCCGAAGGAATTCGCTTTTCGAGATAAGCGCGCAAGGGACCCGATCGCATCGCGTCCGCATTCAGATCCGTTTCGATATAGCCCGGAGCCACATCAAGCACGCGAATGTCCTGGCCCGCCCATTCAACCGCCAGACAACGGGTAATCGCCCCAACCGCCGCCTTGCTGGCGCAGTAGGCAAGATTGCGCTTGACCCCCAACTTATCGAAAAAAGAACCAATATTCACAATCAGTCCGCCCCTGTTTTGAACCAGGTGCGGATACACAGACTGACATCCCAACAGGACCGACGTCGCATTGGTGTTGATCACGGTTTGCCAGTGATCGAGATCAATCTCGGTGGAGCGGCCCTCAAGGTGAAGCCCGGCGTTGTTGACCAAGCCGGCGATCTTCAGACCCTTCGCCTGCAAAGCGGCTAGAGCGGCCTCCCATGAGGTCCGATCCGTGACGTCCATTGCAACGGCATGCAAACGCCCCTGCACCCTGGTGGCTAGCTCATCGGCCCCGTCGATGCCATCGCTCCCGTCATCACCTGAGCCATGCAAAGCCGGTAATGCGCCAGAGCGAGACAGACATCCAATCTCATACCCCGCCGTTGCCAGCACCTGAGCAATCGCTGCACCAATCCCACGACTGGCGCCAGTCACCACGATGCATGACCCTTTGCTCATCAACGATCCCTGAACACGGGTTTGCGCTTGTCGACAAACGCCTGCATGCCTTCTTCAGCGTCCGCCGTGCGATAGGCCAGCGTCGAAAGATCTGCCTCCATTCGCAGGCCTTCAACAAGCGTTAAATCGGAAGACCGCTGAACGGCCTCGCGGACAAACTGCTGGGCCAGAAGACCATAGCCCGAAAA
>RFPW01000087.1 GCA_009925965.1 Betaproteobacteria bacterium | reverse complement strand
CCGCGAGCGGTTCGGGGACCCCCCGGCGCACCGAGAAGACCTGGCCTTTCTCGACGACGGCTCGCAAGGACCAGAACGCATCGGGGCAGCGCAGTTGGGCGGCACTGGCTCGAATCCGATCCAGCGTGGCAAGCGTCGCGGGGTCCGGCGAGAAATGATGATTCATGGAAACACCGATCATTGACAATGTCTTTTTATTTGAAAAAATGCCAAACATGAACCTGATTTTCAAAGCCTTGGCTCATCCGATCCGAAGAGCGATTTTAAAGCGTCTGCGCTAATGGAACTCACTGCAACATCCGGATCCGGTGCAATCCCCTGGTTGAACGCGGTCGAGACAGAAGCAAGGCTGCCGTTTCCCAAACTGGTCGACGCACTCCAAGTCGCGGTTCTCGAGCTTGCAGCTGACAAAATCCGTTGCCCTGAGCGCCAGGTCGTACCCATGTCAGGTGGCGCCATGTTACTGAGCATGCCGGCCGTAGCCGATGACCTCGTCGCCCACAAACTGATTACCGTCGCACCGCAGAACAAAGCGTTGGGTCTCCCGACCATCCTCGGACAACTCGCGATCCTCGATGGTCAGAGTGGTGCGACGCGATTGATACTAGATGGCGCAACGGTCACAGGCCGCCGCACCGCTGCCATGTCGATGTTAGGACTGCGGGCCTTAGGCCCCCGCACGATCAACCGCGCGCTGGTGATCGGGACGGGCACGCAGGCTCGCGGGCATGTCGAAGCGCTCGCGGCGCTTTACCCCGGCATTCAGATCGGCGTTCGGGGTCTTACCAAAGACAACGAAGACCACTTTCAGCGTCAGCAGTCTCACTTGGATCTCGCCTGGGCACGGCCGCATCTTGATAACCCGTGGGACGTTGTGATCACCTGCACGACCAGCTCCACCCCGGTGTACACGGAGGCTGCATGCCTCGATTGTCTGATCATTGCGGTCGGCGCGTTTCGCCCCGAAGCCGCCGAGCTGTCATCCGAAATCATTCATGCCAGCGAAATATTTGTTGACGATCCAGGTGGCGCTCCACACGAAGCGGGCGATCTGATTCAAGCCAACATTGACTGGACCGTCGTCAGAGCGCTGGCTGAAATCCTGCCGCAAGCGGCACCGCCGACCCGTCCGCGCGTGTTCAAAACCGTCGGTTGTGCGGCATGGGATCTTGCCGCCGCCCGCGTAGCCATCCATTGAGGCTAAAGTGACGGCTATGCAATCGACTATTGACCCCAGCGCGGACGGTCTCGAATGGGCACGACGACTCGTGCGCATCAACACCGTCAGTC
This sequence comes from Betaproteobacteria bacterium, assembly GCA_009925965.1. Taxonomy (GTDB): domain Bacteria; phylum Pseudomonadota; class Gammaproteobacteria; order Burkholderiales; family Burkholderiaceae_E; genus RFPW01. Next base: position 6,948 of record RFPW01000087.1, on the reverse strand, counting down.
ACCACTCCAACCTCGAACTCATTGAGTGTGTCGCCGATCATTTGCGGACGCTCAAGGTTCCGCTGCGGTTGACCTGGGATGCGGAACGGCGCAAGGCCAATCTCTTTGCAACGCTGGGCGAGGGCAAACCCAACGGCATCATTTTGTCAGGCCATACCGATACGGTGCCTTGGGATGGGCAAGCCTGGAGCACCGATCCGCTCGATCCGGTGATCCGGGACGGCCGACTCTACGGCCGTGGCAGCGCAGACATGAAAGGATTTATTGGCCTGTCGGTGGCGCACGCTAGCCATTTTCTGGAAGCTGATCTGCCGTTCGCCGTTCACTATGCGTTTTCCTACGATGAAGAAGTCGGCTGTGTTGGCGTCCAGGGACTGATTGCAGACTTGCGGGATGAAGACCTGGAGCCGCGACTCTGTATCGTGGGCGAACCCACCCGGATGATCCCAGCGATTGCCCACAAGGGCATCCAGCGCTGGCGCTGCTGTGTGCGCGGGAAGGCTGCCCACTCGGCTCAAACCCCATTCGCCGTCAATGCGATTGAGGCCGGCGCCCGTCTGGTCGCGCACATCGCCGATATGGCGGATCGCTGGCGCGCAGAAGGGCCATTTAATCGGGATTACGACGTACCCCACAGTACGGCAGCGGTGGCGGTTATCGCGGGCGGCATTGCAGACAACGTGGTACCTGAGGACTGCCGAATTCACTATGAATTTCGAAATCTTCCCGGGACTGATGATGTGGCGATGCAGCGGCAGGTTCTCGATCGGGCAGCCGAACTCGAGCCGGCAATGAAATCCGTTGAGGCCACTGCCGGTTTCAGTTTTGAGAATTTCGCGTCCTGCCCGTCGTTCCTGACCACCCCTGACCGCGCGGCGGTCCGTCTTGCACAGTACCTGGCCGAAACTGAGGCGACGACTGTGGTTGCATTTGGCACCGAGGCCGGTCTTTTTCAACGCGCCGGGATTGACACCGTGGTGTGCGGACCCGGTGATATTTCTCAAGCACATCAGGCCGATGAATTCGTAAGTCTGGAACAATTGGCCCGTTGTGAACGTTTCTTGTTGCGCCTAAAAAATTCGGAGACATTTCTGTGAGCCTCTCGCCTACCCAATCCAAAACCCATCTGAATACCCAGATCGTTCTTGCCAGCCGTCCAACCGGCGCCGTCACCCCTGACAATTTCGCGCTGCGCGAGGAGCCCATCCCAGAACTCAGCGAGGGCCAGGTTCTGGTGCGCCATCATTACCTCAGCCTTGACCCCTACATGCGCGGTCGTATGAATGACGGCAAGAACTACGCCGCTCCGCAGGCGATCAATGCCGTCATGATTGGTGGAACGGTTGGTGAAATCGTCGCAACCCGCCATGCAAAGTACGCCGTTGGCGATTCGGTCGTTGGCATGGGTGGATGGCAACAGTTCAGCGTGGTCGATGCGAATCAACCCGGGGCTGTTCGGAAAGTCGATACCCAGCATGTACCGCTGGCGGCATACCTTGGGACGGTCGGAATGCCTGGTGTTACGGCCTGGTACGGTCTTTTGAAAATCTGCGAACCCAAGCCTGGCCAGACCGTCGTGGTCACGGCCGCCAGCGGCGCAGTTGGCAGTACGGTCGGCCAGCTCGCCAAGCACCATGGAGCTCGCGCAGTCGGTATCGCAGGTGGCCCGGACAAGTGTGCCTATGTCGTCAACGAACTTGGTTTTGACGCGTGTATTGATTACAAGGCCCATGAGGATGCGGCCGGACTCTATCGGGCGCTCAAGGCTGCGACGCCTGACGGGGTCGATTGCCTGTTCGAGAACGTTGGCGGGCGCGTGATGGACGCGGTGCTCTCGCGCATGAACGCATTCGGCCGGGTGGCGGTTTGCGGAATGATTTCGGGGTACAACGGTGAACCGATCCCGATGACCAACCCCCGCTTGATCCTGACCGAGCGACTGCGGATCGAGGGCTTCATTGTCAGCGAGCATATGGAGGTCTGGCCGCAGGCCCTGCAGGAACTTGGTGAAGGCGTGGCCACCGGACGCCTCAAGTACCGCGAGACTGTGGCCGATGGGATCGCCCAAGCGCCCGAGGCCTTTATTGGCCTCTTGAGTGGCCGCAATTTTGGCAAACAACTCGTCAAACTCATCTGAGGCCAACACTGTGACGACCGCAAATTCGAGTTCGCACCCCTACGCCGGCGGGATCGCCGTTCTCACCGGCGCCGCCTCCGGATTTGGGCTCGAGGCCGCCCGGCTCGCGCTCAAGCACGGGATGCGCGTCGTCATGGCCGATGTCCAGGAGGCCCCACTGCAGGCTGCGGCAGCGGAACTCAAGGCACAGGGGGGAGACGTCCTTGCCGTCGTCACCGATGTTGCAAATGCCGAATCAGTCGACGCACTCGCCGATGCGACATTGCGGGCCTATGGCGTGCCACAGATCGTTTTCAACAATGCCGGTGTTGCATCCGGCGGGCTCGTCTGGGAGAACTCCCTGGCAGACTGGCAATGGGTCCTCGGGGTCAACCTGATGGGCGTCGTGCATGGCATCCGCAGTTTCACGCCCCTGATGCTTGACGCTGCGCGCAAGGATTCCGCCTGGCGTGGGCACCTGGTGAATACGGCCTCGATGGCGGGCCTGGTCAGCATGCCGAATTCCGGCATCTATAACGTCAGCAAACATGCGGTGGTGACCCTCACCGAGACGCTGCATCAAGATCTTGCGCTGGTCACCGACCAGGTTCATTGCGCGGTCCTGTGCCCCTTTTTCGTACCCACCGGAATCAGTCAGAGTGACCGCAACCGGCCGAGTCACCTCACCAACACCACATTGACCCAGAGTCAGATCATCAGTCGGGCAATGGGTCAAAAGGCCGTTGCGCGGGGCAAAGTCAGCGCCGCCGAAGTCGTGGCGCAGGTCTTCGATGCGCTGCAAGACAATCGCTTTTATATCTACAGCCACCCTCAGGCCCTCCAATCGGTGCGCACCCGGATGAACGACATTCTGGCCCCTCATGCGCCGACCGACGCCTTTATGGATCGACCCGATATCGGTGCACAGTTGCGCGCTGAGCTAGCCAAGGGGGTTCACGGTGATTGAACTCCTGCTCGGCCTGGTGCTGTTTCTGGGCGTTCACTCCCTTCGCGTTTTCGCGCCAGAGTGGCGCGCCGGGATGCTCTCAAACCTCGGCGAGAAGAAGTTCAAGGGTCTGGTATCCATCGCTTCGCTAGTGGGTTTTGTGCTCATCATCCACGGCTACGGGCTCGCTCGATTAACGCCACAGGTGCTGTGGATCCCGCCCGTGGCGACACGACATCTCGCCGTTTTGCTGATGCTGTTTGCGATGATTTTCCTGGTCGCCACTTACGTCCCCCGCAACCACATCAAACAACGCCTGCATCACCCAATGGTCGTCAGTGTCAAGGTCTGGTCGGTCGCACACTTGATTGCCAACGGCATGGCGGCCGACGTCGTGTTGTTCGGTAGCTTTTTAGGTTGGGCGGTGCTGGACTTCCGGGCTGCCCGCCAGCGTGATCGGGCCGCACAAGCCGTAACAGTCGAACCCAAGTTGGTTGAAGCGAAGCCCGCGACTCTCAAGGCGACGGTCATCACGATCGTGGTTGGCGCCGGACTCTGGCTTGGGTTCCTGACCTACCTGCATCTCAAACTGTTTGGCGTTAGCCCCCTTGGCACGATCAGCAAGATCGGGGCGATGGGTTCGTAATTTATCTAGATCGTTGGAGGAGCCACCTCATGCATCTGACCAAACCACAACTCGAACAATTTGACCGCGAGGGTTACTTGTTTTTCCCCGGTCAGTTCAGCACGGAAGAAACCCGTGTGTTGACAGAAGCCGTCCCTGAGCTCTACGCACGTCGTGAGGCTTACAACGTCCGCGAGAAAGGCAAGGATGCGGTGCGCACCAATTTTGCGGCGCATCTCTACAGCGAGCCGTTCGCACGACTCGCGCGTCATCCGCGGATGGTGAAACCAGTCGAAGATCTGCTGGGCGAAGCACTCTACATGCACCAGTTCAAGATCAACGGGAAGATGGCCTTTGAGGGCGATGTATGGCAATGGCACCAGGACTATGGGACCTGGCTCAATGATGATTTGATGCCAACCGAGCGCGCCATGAACGTTGCCATCTTCCTGGATGATGTGACGGAACATAACGGACCGCTGATGTTCATCCCCGGCAGCCACAAAAAGGGTGTGGTCGAGGCGAGCCACGACCTGAGTACAACCAGCTATCCGCTATGGGTTGTCGATCACCCGCTGATCAGCCAACTGGTCGAACGTGCCGGGGGCAAACACGGCGGCATCGTCAGCCCCAAAGGGCCAGCTGGATCGATGATCCTTTTTCATTCCTGTCTGGTCCATGCGTCGGGCAGCAACCTGAGCCCGTTCAATCGGGTCGCGGTCTATCTCAGCCTTTGTGCGGTCAGCAATCATATTCGGCGCTACAAGCGGCCCGAGTACATCGCGCATCGTGACTTCACCCCGATCGAATGTCTGCCTGATGATTGTCTGACCCGGTCCTATCCAGTGGATCTACCCTGGAAAGACGGGATGCCCGAAAGCGCTCTCGAAACCTCTCTCGACGAAATCGGTGTGACCGCTTAACCATGAGTCTTCATACCCAACTCCTGCAGCGCGCGGCTCAAAATAAACCGATTCGGGTGGGGCTGATCGGTGCCGGAAAATTCGGTTCGATGTATCTTGCGCAGATCCCGCGAACCCCTGGAATCCACCTGGTCGGCATCGCAGATCTGGCACCCGCTGCAGCGCGAGCGAATCTCACACGCGTGGGTTGGGAGGCACAACGTACCGAGGCGCGATCACTCGAAGAAGCAATCCGGGACGGTTCAACCCACATTGGAGATGACTGGCGCGCGCTCGTTCAGCACCCAGCCATTGACGTCATTGTTGAATGCACAGGGTCGCCAGTCCATGCGGTCGACCACTGCCTGCTGGCCTTCGAGCACGGCAAACATGTCGTCAATGTAACCGTCGAAGCAGACGCCTTCTGCGGCCCGCTACTGGCGCGTCGAGCGGCCGAATCGGGGGTTCTTTACTCGCTCGCCTTTGGTGACCAGCCCGCCTTGATATGCGATTTAGTGGATTGGGCCAGAACCTGCGGCTTCCCGGTCGTTGCGGCGGGGCGCGGTCATAAATGGTTGCCACATTTTTCCGAGTCGACCCCGGACACCGTCTGGGGTAATTACGGCCTGACACCCGAACAGGCAGAGCGCGGCGGACTGAACCCCAAGATGTTCAACAGCTTTCTGGATGGATCCAAACCATCGATCGAAAGCACTGCGGTTGCCAATGCGACCGGACTGACAGTTCCCAGTAACGGCCTGCTATATCCGCCGGCCAGCGTCGAAGACATACCGTTTGTGACGCGTCCGCGCGAAGAAGGCGGCGTGCTCGAGCGCAAGGGCATGGTCGAGGTCATTTCTTCTCTCGAAGCCGATGGTCGCAAAATTCCATACGACATTCGGATGGGCGTTTGGGTCACCGTTGAAGGTGAAACCGACTATGTGCGCAATTGTTTCGAGGAGTACAACGCCCACACCGATCCGAGCGGCCGGTACTTCACCCTTTATAAGCGCTGGCACCTGATTGGGCTTGAGGTCGGGCAGTCGGTCGCCTCCGTCATGCTCAGGCGCGAGCCCACAGGGGTTGCCTCGGGCTGGAACGCCGATGTCGTAGCCACCGCCAAACGTGACCTGCAGGTGGGCGAGTTCCTCGATGGCGAGGGCGGTTACACCGTCTGGGGCAAGTTGTTGCCTGCAAAGACGTCGCGCGCGATGGGCGGACTGCCGCTAGGCCTGGCGCACCAGATCAAAGTCGTTCGCCCGGTCAAAAAAGGCCAGAGTCTTTGCTGGGATGATGTCGCAATGGACACCACGACCCGGGCCTATGCCATTCGCCGCGAAATGGAAGCCTTGTTTGGCTAGATTGTTTGGCGAGATTTTTGCGCTAGAACTGTTCCTTACACTGGGGAATTCCTGAGGTCCAGATCACGCCCTGAAGCTTGATCGGACTGTCCTTTGAGTCTAGGATGGTTTGAGAGCGTGGCTAGATTTTTACCGTCACACGCAGCACCATTGGGTGCGTTTCAACATCGGAGACATTCATGAAGCATTTCGTACGCAGCGTTGCAATCGGCGCGGCGATGGTAGCCGCTACATTCAGCGCGCAAGCTCAGGTCAAAATTGCCTACGTGGATCCCCTGTCGGGTCTGCAGGCAGCCGTTGGAGAGCACGGCCTCAAGCAACTGCAGTTCTCAGTCGAAACCATCAACGCCAAGGGTGGGGTTCTGGGTGGCCAGAAACTTGAAGCCGTCGGGTTTGACAACAAAGGTACCCCCCAGGAAAGTCTGGTGCAGGTGCAAAAAGCCATCGACGCAGGCATCCGTTTCATCACGCAAGGAAACGGTTCTGGCGCAGCGATCGCGATTTCGGATTTTGTCAGCAAATATAACGAACGCAATCCGGGCAAAGAGGTTCTGTACTTTAATTACGCTGCAGTCGACCCCTCGCTGACCAACGAGAAGTGCAGCTACTGGCATTACCGGTGGGACGCCAACTCCGATATCAAGATGGCCGCGCTGACCAACTTCATGAAGGGCAAGTCCGACATCAAGAAGGTTTACATCATCGGTCAGGACTACGCATTTGGGCAGTCGGTGCGAAAAGCAGCGCGGGAAATGCTTGGCGCAAAACGTCCTGACATTCAAATCGTGGGCGATGAACTGCATCCACTCGCCAAAGTCACCGACTTCTCGCCCTATATCGCCAAAATCAAGGCATCGGGCGCAGATACAGTGATCACTGGCAACTGGGGCAGCGACTTCGCGCTACTCCTCAAAGCCTCAGCCGATGCGGGCCTTCAGGTCAACTGGTATACCTACTACGCAGGTGGCGCGGGCGGCCCGACGGCCGTCAAGCAAACG
>RFPW01000086.1 GCA_009925965.1 Betaproteobacteria bacterium | reverse complement strand
ACCCGGCGGCGTGATGGGCCAGGAATTTGAGTTCTTTGCGATTCGCGACCGCTCGTTGAATGCATTTGCTCTCCCCGGCGGATTTATCGGGGTGCATACGGGTCTCTTATTGGCCGTCGCCAATGAAAGCGAGTTGGCGTCCGTGCTTGGCCATGAAATTGGCCATGTCACGCAGCGCCATATCGCCCGCACGATTGCGCAACAGCGTCAGGCGGCCCCGATGGCAATCGCAGCCCTCGCCCTTGCGGTGCTGGCGGCGCGTTCAAGCCCAAATGCGGCGATGGGGATGAGTACGCTGGGTAGCAGCTTGGTGCAGTCCAAGATGCTGTCATTTTCGCGCGATGCGGAACGGGAGGCTGATCGGGTTGGTTTTGAGACCCTGCGTAATGCAGGTTTCGATCCGAGCGCGTCGGCGATGTTTTTTACCCGTCTTCAGCAGGCAACCCGGGCTTATGACAGTCCCGCCGCCCCCGCCTATTTGCGTTCGCATCCGCTTACAAGCGAGCGGATTGCCGATATGCAGGCGCGTTCGCTCGGTTTCGTGCCTCTCGCACTCGCCAATGCGCCCAGCTTTTTCATGGTGCGAGCGAGGGCCAGGGCTCTGCAGGATCCAAGTGTCGATGGCCTGCGGGGCTCGGCGACGTTTTTCGAGCGCTCGCTTGAGGACCGTTCCATGCCAGAGCTAGCGGCCTGGTACGGTCTTGCGCTCGTCGCGGCGACTCAGCGCAATTTTGCAGCGGTACCCAAATTTCTGATCAATGCCCGAGCAGTAGCGCCCGGCGCGGCCCATCCCTGGCTCGATCGCCTGGAGATTGACGCCCGCGTGGACTCGGGGGATGCGCCGGGGGCTGTCGCGTTGGCCCGGGCGGCGCGCGTCCGGTATCCGGATATTCGGGCCATTGCTTATGCGGAGGCGCGTGCCCTCTTGGTGGCGGACCAACCACAGCAGGGGGTTGAACGCCTGAGCGATGCCACGGCCCGCTGGCCAGGTGACCCGCATTTATGGGAGCAGTTGTCGCGCGCCTATGGGGCTCTCGGGCAACGCGCCCTTGCGCACCGGGCTGCCGGTGAAGCGGCCATCGTGCGGCGCGCGTGGCAGAGCGCATTTGAGCAGTTTCGACTCGCGCAGCGGGCAGGCGATGCGGATTTTATTTCCGCTTCGATGATTGACGCGCGGTTTCGAATGGTCGAGGCCGAGGCGCTGCGCGAACGCGCTGAGCTAGGCCGGCAAGTGCGCTAAGTCTTCTCGCGGGGCTGGCGCAAAAAGCCAAATTCGAGTGCAGCGGATTGGGTGAAGGGCGTCAGGGGCAGGGGCTCTGGATGGCCGCGAAAACGGACGCGTACCGCGGGTCCCGGAGAATCCCCCGGGTCATCGCCGTCTACGGGGTCATCGACTGCATCGACCTGATCTAACAGGGCCGCCAGCTGACGATCGTCGATCGCACCAGGCCCAAGATCGGTTTGGGCCCAGACCACGCCGTCCGAATCGACACCGAGTCGATCGACTCGGCTTGCGATCTCACCGGTGTGTGCGACCAGTACGATTCCGTCGGGTTGGGGTGCCAGTCGCCAAATATTGGGTGCGAGTTCGAGGTCGACAAACACCCGTTGCGGGCCGTTCTGGAAAAACCAGGAGCCATCTTCAAGACAGGAATAATTCCTGACAATAAAATCAATCAGGGCTTCGTGACGAATCTGTTCGCCGCGCCCGTCGCGTATTGAATCGAACCCTGGTGCGCCGCGGTCGATCAGGCGCCAGGCGCCTCTGCGGTCGAGAAAGAGCCAGCCCCACGCAGCCGGAACATTGGGCCAACGCGCCTTGGCTTGAAGAACACGTTCATCCATGACCATCAAGAAAATTGAGTACCCGGTGCGGAAGCCAGCTCAGGGTGTCCCCTAAACCTGCAGCGTCATTGGCTCGACCAGGAAAGCCCACATGCCCGCCATCCTCAGGGTACTCGAGGGTCACAGTCGAGGAAACCTCGGTTTGATTGGCGAGTGCGAAGGCGGGCAGAAACGGGTCATTGCGGGCGTTGATGACAAGCAGTGGCAGGGTGACCCCGCGAAACCAGTTTTTGCACGAAGAACGGGCATAGTAATCGTGGGCATCCCGAAAACCATGAAGCGGTGCGGTGACCGCGTCGTCAAATTCAAAAAACGAGCGGGCATTGACCGCTTTGGGCCCGTCGATCAACCCAGGATGCTGCTTGGCGAGTTTTTGGGCCTTGACCCGGAGTGTCCGCAGAAACGATTCGGCGTATAAGCGCGCGAAACCGTTGGCGAGCGCTTTGGCGCCGGCTGCGAGGTCTTGGGGGGCCGAAATCACGGCGGCTGAATCGACCCAGCGTGCGGCATCATCGCCACGCCGGCCCGCCCATTTGGCGAGGGCATTGCCGCCCAGTGAGATACCCACTGCGTGCAGGGTGGCTGAGCCCGCACGCGTGCGCATGCGCTTGAGAATCCAGTCGATTTCGTGGTCGTCGCCCGAGTGATAGGCCCGTGGCAGGCGGTTTTCGAGGCCACCGCAGCCCCGAAAATGAACCACTGCACCGCGCCAGCCCCGGCGCAGGAGGGCTGCCATGAATGAGCGTGAGTAGTGCGATCGGGAATCGCCTTCGAGTCCATGGAACAGCACGACGAGCGGGGCGTTTGGGTTTGGGGTGTCGACGAAATCGACCGCAATATGATCGCCGTCGGGGGTTTCCCAGGTCTCGCGACGGTAGGCGATGACGGGTCGGGGGGCAATTCGCGCCGACCAGATGGTTTGGGAGTGCCCGTTTGGGAGCCAGGCGGGTGCGCGATAGGTTCCGGGTTTCAGGGGGTTATCCTTGTCTTGCCATCGCGTGGCTGAGCGCTTCGAATACGGTTTCGGGGGCGATCTGGGTCAGGCACGCGGTGTGCCCGAGCGGGCATTCACGCGCAAAGCACGGGCTGCAATCGAGTTGAAGCCAGAGCACTTGGGCGCGGGCCGAACCTGGGGGCGTGTGACGTGGATCGCTCGAGCCAAAGACGGCGGCCTGCGGGCGCCCAAACGCCGCGGTGACATGCATCAGGCCCGAATCATTGGAGACCACACCGTCAGCGTCGGCCAGCAGTGCGAAGGCGTCGGCGAGGGCGGTCTCGCCGCAGAGGTTGCGTACCGGACCGGCTGACATCGTTGTGATTTCGGTGGCAATGGGGCGCTCATTCATGCTTCCAATCAGCACGACTTGTACCTGTGGCCAGGATTCGCTCAGTTGGTCGGCAAGCGCCGCAAAATGACGCGCGGGCCAACGTTTAGCGGGGCCGTATTCAGCGCCTGGAGCGAGGACCACAAGGGGACCGGGTGGGATCTGGAGTTGTGCACGGACGGCCGCCGCGCGGGTGGGGTCGGCGAGCAGAACGGGCTGCGGGATCGCTGCTGGCGCGGGAGACCCCAAGGCGCTGGCGAGACGCGCGTAGTGTTCAACCATCGGAACCCGCCGCGCGACCGATTCGGGGGAGTGGGTCAGGAGCGCGCTGCGGGACTCTCCCCGATAGCCAACCCGTTCGCGGATGCCGGCAAACCAAGGGATGAGCGCTGACTTGGCGGAATTGGGCAGGATGTAGGCCCGGTCGTAACCCGCATGGCCCAGCTTGCGGCCCAAGGTCCAACGGGCGCCCAATTGAAGTTGTCCGTGCCGTTGGGGCGCTTCGATCAGGCGATCGATCTGTGCCATGGCTGCACCGACCGGCAGGATATGGGGCGCCGCAAGCCAGTCGAGCGGGCGCTTGGGTTCGTGTGCCTTAAGCAAGGCGAGCAGTGGCTGGGCCATCACTGCGTCGCCGATCCAGTTGGGCGCGACAATCAGGGTGCGCATCGGCCCGGCTGGCCGTTGCTCAGCGCCGTTCAATGACCGGCGTGCGCCGGCCCGTCAAAGACGTAGTGGGTGCCGCAGTAGGGGCATCGCCCGGCGCCGGTGGTGGTCACATCAATGAACACGCGGGGATGTCCGCTCCAGCGAGCCATTTGAGGATTCGGGCAAAACGCCGGGAGATCTTTGGCCTGCAAGTGCACCGCGTCGGCGGGCGGCGCGGATGCGTTGCCTGGCGCATTGGTGGCCGGATGGTCGGCGGGAGAATTTGCACGCATGGGGACCTCTTGGGGTAACCGGATGGGGAGGGGTCAGCGCATTGAATTAGACGGGCGTCAGATCGGCGTCAACCAATCGGAGTAGCGTGGATCGCGCCCGCCGACCGCATCGAAGAAGATGGTCTGAATCTGCTCGGTGATTGGTCCGCGGCGCCCAATCCCGATCTGCCGGCCATCGAGTTCTCGGATCGGGGTGACTTCGGCGGCGGTGCCGGTAAAGAATGCTTCGTCGGCACAGTAGACCTCGTCGCGCGTGATGCGCTTCTCGGTCACGCTCAGGCCCAGGTCATGTGCGATCGTAATCACGGACGAGCGGGTGATGCCATCCAGGCACGAAGCGAGATCGGGGGTGTAGAGCTTGCCGTCCCGGATGATGAAGAGGTTTTCGCCGGCCCCCTCGGAGACATAGCCCTCGGTGTCGAGGAGCATGGCTTCATCGTAACCATCGGCGACCGCTTCCTGATTGGCCAGGATTGAGTTGACGTAATGGCCGGACGCTTTGGCGCGCACCATGGTGACGTTGACATGGTGGCGGGTGAAGGAAGAGGTCTTGACCCGAATCCCTTTGGACAGGCCGTCTTCGCCGAGATAAGCGCCCCAGGGCCAAGCGGCGATTGCCAGATGAATCTGATTGCCCCGCGTGTTGATTCCGAGTTTTTCGCTACCGATCCAAACCAATGGCCGGATGTAGCAGCTTTTAAGCCCATTGGCGCGGACGACTTCTCGCTGCGCGGCCTGCACGGTCTCGCGGTCAAAGGGCATCACCATCTGGAAAATGTGGCAGGACTGGAAGAGTCGGCGGGTGTGTTCGGCTAGCCGAAAGATGCCGGTCCCGGCCGCGGTCTCATAAGCCCGGACCCCCTCAAAGACGCCCATTCCATAGTGGAGCGTGTGCGTCAGCACGTGGATCTTGGCGTCGCGCCATTCGACCAGTTTGCCGTCAAACCAAATCCAACCGTCGCGATCCGCCATCGACATGATGCTGTCCCTTTGTGCGCTTTTCGGCGCTGATGATGATTTTCGAACGTTGATTGTATCGAATCCCCTGATTCAGGCGGCTCCGAAGACGGTATGCCAAAGAGCGGTTACGTTGGATATTTCATTCACCACTTGCGCGTGAGGTACCCGTGCATAGGGACTGTCGTCGAGTCGGAGCCTGTGTTGCAGCGAGCGATAACGGCGGTAGGCGTCGGCGGCCCCCTCAGCAAGTGCAGGCGCGATCAGGCCGCCCTGTGCCGCTCGTTCCAGCAGGGCGATATTGCCCACATCGTCGAGTAACACCGGATGTTGGGCACTGTGAGCAAGGACCAAAAATTGGACCGTAAATTCAACATCAATCAGGCCGCCACGATCGTGTTTGAGATCAAAGAGGTCGGACCGGTTTGGATGCCCTGCGGCGACCTGATGGCGCATGTCCAGGATCTCGCGCGCGAGTTCGGCGGGCCCGCGCACTCGCGCTAAGAGCTCGCGACGCAAGTTTTCAAACCAAGGCTCAATAGACGATAGCCCGGCGCAATGACGGGCCCGCGTTAAGGCCTGGTGTTCCCAGACCCAGGCACTTTCGCGCTGGTAGCGGCCGAAGGCCTCGAGGCTCGAGACCAGGAGCCCTGAATTGCCGTTGGGCCGCAGGCGCAGATCGACCTCGAATAGCAAGCCGGCCGCGGTTCTGCTCGATAACCAGCCCATGAGGCGCTGGGCCAGTGCGGCGTAGCATTCGGCGGCGCGGGGGTCTGGATCGTCGTACAAAAAAACGAGGTCGAGATCGGACGCATAGCCCAGTTCTTTGCTGCCCAGGCGCCCATAGGCAATCATCGCGAAGCGGGGGTCGGCTGTGTGCCGGTTGCGCAGTTGCGACCAAACGAGCGGGATGGCGAGCGCGAGGACCTGGTCGGCCAGTTCGCTGAGATGATCGCTGAGGTGCTCGATGCTCAGGCGACCTTCCAGATCCTGTACCAGGAGTCTGAACACCTGAGCGTGGTGAGCTTCGCGCGCCAGATCCATCTGGCGTTCGATGTCGGGAAGACGACCCCCATCCAGTCGCGGGATTTGGCCAAGCCGGTCCTTGAGTTCCTGGCCCCAGCGGGCGTAGTCGACTGGCTTCAAGACCTCTCCATCGAGCAATTCATCGAGCACGACGGGATGGAGTAAAAGGTAGTTGGAACCCCACTGCGACTGGGCAACGGTGCGAACCAGCCGATCAAGGACTGCTGGAAACCGATCCAGCAGCATCAGGTACGAAGGTCGACCTAGAACGGATTCAAACAGATCGATCAAACGCACCCAGGCGGCCGGGTCGTCTGACTGGGGACGGCCGCGTACGCGTGCAATCAAACGCTCCAGCACGGCCCGGGTTTCGGGGCGGGCCGCACCCCAGCGCCGGCTGGCTCGCAAGGCCTCAACTCGGGCCAAGAGCTGGGGCGACTCAGCCGGATCGGCTAGATCGGGCAAGCCCTCCACGTCGCTGGGTGTCGCCGGGCTAATCGGATCTAATTGGCTTGGCCGCAGAAGCGCATCGAAGATTGCGGCCACGCGCTGGCGGGTGACGCGCAGTTGGCTCTCCAAATCTTCGACGCTCAACGAAAGCAACTGCGCCGTTTGCGCCCGCGCTTCAGGCGCATCGGGCAGGGTATGGGTCTGGGCATCCTCGCGGTACTGCAATGCGTGTTCGACCCGTCGAAGCCACGTGTAGTCGGCAGCGAGTGCCTGACATTCATCTTGGGGCAGCAACCCGCGCGCGCCAAGGATTGCAAGCGTCGTGAGGGTCGATGGGTGGCGCAAGTCGGGATCTCGACCACCCCGCACGATCTGAAAAAGCTGGGCGATGAATTCAATCTCACGGATTCCGCCGCGGCCAAGTTTGACGTCGATCCCACCGCGGCGCAGTTCGCGTTTGGCGGCTTCGCTGCGGATGAGCCCATGGAGGTCCCGAAGAGCATCGAAGGCACCAAAATCGAGATATCGACGCCAGACGAATGGCTGCACGATGGCGGTAAGGCCAGCATGGTCGGCGACTCGTTGCGCAGGGTGCGTCATTCCGGTGTCGGCAATCAGTCGCGACTTGAGCCAGGCAAAGCGCTCCCATTCGCGCCCCTGTTCAACGAGATAGTCCTCGAGCGCCGGCAGGCTCATGGCCGCTGGCCCCGAGTCCCCATAGGGGCGCAGCCGCAGGTCAATTCGAAAGACAAACCCGTCCTCGGTGACCGGGTCCAGTAGCTGAATCATGGCGCGACTGACGCGGGAGAAGAATTCTGCGCAGGGGATCGACGGCATGGGCCCGCCGGCGGTTCGCCCCTCGTCCCGGTAGATCAGGACCAGATCGATATCAGACGACACGTTTAACTCGCGTCCGCCCAGCTTACCCATGCCGACGACCAAAAGGTCCATGGGCTGGCCTTGCGCGTCGCAGGGTTGGCCAAAACGCTTTGAGAGTTCGTCTGCGGCGTTGCGGACCGCCGTGCCGACTGCAATTTCGGCCAGATCGGTCATCACCGAGCAGACTTCAGCCAGTGTGGCGAGTCCCGAGACATCTCGTTCCAGTAGCGCCGCGAAAACAACCTGCCGAGTCTGACGCAGTGCAACACCGATCGCCCGTTCGTGGCCGGCCTGCTCCCTGGCGGGTTGAAGCCGAGATTCCAGAAGGTTCTCGATCGCGGCCCGATGGATGGGTTGCTGGATCAGGCGTTCAAAATCCGCCCGAAGCTCCGGACGGCGTTGGTCCCAGGCCTCCAGTGTGCGTCGAAGCCACGCAGAGCTCAGTAGTCCGCGAGGTGCGCCGGTGGTGAAACTGTAGCGATCGTTTGACACGGAGCCTATGCTACCTTCGGCCGCCACCCTCTGCGCAGATGACGACCAACCGAACCTTCTCAAGTCCTTCCCCCGTTGCTCGCTGGACCCGGGTCCTGCTGGTGGTGTTAGTGCTTGCGGCCGTTTTAATCGGTGGCGGGTACCTTGGGGTTCGCCATGTACTGTGGCCACGCCTCGATGCCGTTCGGCCCCTGCTCCTCGAGCAACTCACTCAATTGTTGGGGGCACCAGCTGAGGTCTCCCGCCTGGACGCGGACTGGATTGGTGTCAACCCGACGGTGACGGTCGAGGGTTTGATTCTTCGAGACCCCACGGGCGTTGCCGTTCTCAATGTGCCGCAATTGAGCGC
>RFPW01000085.1 GCA_009925965.1 Betaproteobacteria bacterium | reverse complement strand
CGTTAACGACCTCTTCACAGCCCGGGATGCAGGCCTGCAAAACCGCCGCGTCGTTGAGCGCGTCCCACACCTGGGCTCGCTTGGCCTCCATGACCACTGCGCCAGTCAGTTCCATTGCATGCTCAATTGCGGGTTATTACGGATGGCCATGCTGACCAGATGATCAATAAGCTTAGCCATGGTTGACATGTTGGTAAATAGCCTGCACCCCCGGACTAACCCTGAAGCCGCTCCGGCACTGGTGGTGCAGTCGCGTTTGCCCCGACGCCGTTTGCCCGTCGCGGAACGCGAGCGACAGATCGTGACTGCCGCAATCAGTTACTTTGCCGAGCATGGCTTTGCAGCCCAGTTGCGCGACCTCGCATCCGCGATTGGCGTCACCCATACGCTTGTTTATCACTACTTCCCAACCAAACAAGCGTTGGTGGATCGGGTGTACCTCGAGGTGATTGCTGGAAGGTGGAAGCCGGAATGGGAAAAACTTCTCGACGACAGCGCCATTGCCGTCCCCGAGAAGTTAGTCCAATTTTATGGCGACTACGCCCGCACGGTACTAACCCGGGAGTTCGTGCGGATCCTGGTGTTTTCCGGCCTCACCGACCGCAGCATCACCGACCGATTTTTTAACATGCTCAGCGAGCGACTGTTCCCGCGCCTGATCCGGGAGACGCGTCGATTTCGAGGCAGCCGAAGCCGCGCGAAGCCCAGTGCGCGTGAACACGAACTGTTGATGGGGCTTCATGGTGGCGTCTTCTACGGAGGTCTGCGCCGCTTCGTCTACGACCATGACATTGGTGGCAAACAAGCCCTCGATGATGAATCCCTGATTGCCGACCGCGTGCACAGCTACCTCAATGCCAGTCGGTCGCTTGCCCCAACTGGCCCCGCCACCCGCATCACCGATGGAGATCCTCATGGCGCTCACGCTGAACCACTTCTCGATCCGAACGATGGATCTGGACCGCACACGGGATTTTTATGAACGGGTGCTCGGCCTCACCGTGGGCCCACGACCTGATTTCCCATTTCCCGGGCTCTGGATGTATCGGGGCGACCATGGCGATGTGGCGAATGCCGTTGTCCACATCATTGGGATGGACCCCAATGATCCAGAAGGCCTCAAGCGTTACCTTGGTGACCGCGATCTATCGTCCCTCACGGGCAGCGGCGCATTGGACCATGTCGCGTTTTTCGCCGATGGGCTGAGCGACATGTTGGCCCACCTGAACGCGATCGGCGTCGTACCACGAGAGAGAACCGTTCCATCGATTGGATTGCATCAGCTCTTTCTGGATGATCCCAATGGGCTCGTGGTTGAACTGAACTATCCGGCAACCGAAAAAGCCAGCGTGGCCTGAATTTTTTTGTAAACACCCGAGGAGACCAAACTATGAGCACATTGATTCCTGCGCCGACGCCGAACCCTGAGCACTCGACGTCTCATGCCGACCAGCATTCCGCCCCGCAAGCCAACATGCAGGCCACCTCGCGTCGCCGCCTTTTGCAAGCGGGCGCTGCGGGGACGGTTCTGGCGGGTGCGCCGTTCGCGATCAACATCGTTCGCGCGCAGGGCGCGCCGATCAAGATTGGTTTTCCAACCCCACTCACGGGTGCCTTCTCCGCCGAGGCGCAGGATCAGGTTCGGGCGGCCGGACTTGCCGTCAACGAGTTCAATGACGGCGGCGGATTCAATGGGCGCAAAGTTGAACTGCTCGTTCGCGATGACAAACTGAACCCGGGCGAAGCGGCCTCCAGAACCCTCGAACTGATTGAGAAGGACAAGGTCGATTTCATCGTTGGTTCACTATCGGCCGCGACCCAACTTTCGATCAACGCGGTCACCCGCGAGCGTAAGGTCATTTTCAATTCGATCAGCCAGAGCGACGCGATTAATGAGGCGAAAGACTGGAGCCCCTACACCTTCCACGAGGCGCTCAATCCACACATGACAGCGGGCGCCGTGGCCCGGTATGCATTTCCAAAATATGGCAAGAAGGTGGTCTACCTGACTGCGGACTACGCCTATGGCCATGAGATGGTGCGCGGGTTCGAGCGGGCCGGAAAAGCCCTAGGAGCAACCACACTCGCCGATATCCGCCATCCGCTGGGTGCCGCGGATTACTCGGCGTTCCTGCCCCGAATCCAGGCACTCAAGCCGGACATTCTGGTGCTGTGCAACTTCGGTCGAGACCTCGTGAATTCAGCGAAACAGGCAACAGACTTTGGCCTCAAAGAAAGCACCCGTCTGGTCGCCCCGGTCTTGCTCTTCACCTCGCGGGTTGCGGGCGGCGCCGATGCATTTGAGGGCGTGGTCGGCGGCACCTCTTACTACTGGGGAATGGAAGATTCGATCCCGGCCGCGAAAGCCTTCAATGACAAATTCCGCCGGGCCTACGGCGGCGCCGTGCCCTCGGACTATGGCGCTCTGGGCTATGCCGGCGTGCGCAGTGTGTTGCAGGCAGTGGTTAACGCCAAGTCGACCGATTCAGACAAGGTGGCGGATGCGCTCGGGCGCCTGGAATACAACTGGTACAAAGGCAACCAGTTCTATCGCAAGTGCGACCACCAGTCGGTGCAGTCGATCATCATCGTTGAGTCCAAATCCAAAGGGATGAAAGACAAGAACGATGTCTTCTCGGTCGCCAGTATCGAAGCCCCCAGCGAATCAAACTTGCGGTCCTGCAGCGAGCTTGGGCACAAAGGCTGATCACGGGACCTGGAAGGGCGTGCCTGATCGTGGTTGAACTCACACCCCAGCTGCTCGGGTTGCAACTCGTCACCGGCATTGCGCTGGGGGCGATTTACGCCTTGCTCGCCGTTGGGTTGTCGCTCATCTTCGGCATGCTGACGGTAGTCAACTTCGCCCATGGTGCATTCTTCATGGTCGGGGCTTTCCTGGGGATTTACTTCCAAACCCTGACCGGAAGCTTTGCCCTGAGCCTCGTGATCACGCCGCTGGTGGTCGGTTCCGTTGGCATGCTAGCGGAGCGTTTTTTAGTACGACCGCTCTACGGTCGCGGGATCGATTACCCGCTCTTACTCACGTTCGGCCTGAGTTATGTCCTGATTGAGTTGATGCGCGTTTTGTTCGGCATCGAGGGGCTCCCGTCCTCGACGCCTGCCATGCTGCGTGGCTCAGTAGATCTAGGGATCGGGCGATTCCCGCTCTATCGTCTGGTCCTGATCGGCGCAACCGCGGCGGTGGTTCTGGGCCTTTGGCTGATGATTGAAAAGACGAGGTTCGGGCTCATCATCCGGGCGGGATCCCGTGACCCAGAGATCGTGCGGGTTCTGGGGGTCGATGTTGCAAGGGTCTGGTTGCTGGTGTTTGGTCTGGGTACCGCGATCGCAGGACTCTCGGGTGTTTTGGCTGCGCCCACTCGCGCGGTCAACCCCGAAATGGGGATCACCGTATTGGCCGAGTCCTTCGTCGTGACCGTCGTCGGGGGGATGGGATCCCTGATGGGCGCAGTCGTCGCCGGCCTGTTGGTGGGTGTGGTCTTCAGCATGACTTCACTGCTGGCACCCGAATTCGCTGAGTTATCGATTTTCGTGCTGATGGCGTTGGTGTTGCTCGTGCGTCCGCAAGGCTTGTTCGGCAAAGCCGGGCTGATGGGGTAGAGGCGGTCCTCGATGAACGAGCTACGCAGCGCACTGAACCCGTACTGACACCCGTAATGGCACCCCTGCTAACACCCGTACTGACTCTGATTGCTAGACATCGGGTTCTGTCCGTCCTTTTGTTTCTGCTCATTTTTCCGTGGCTGATGCCCTACGAGGCATTGGCCGTCAACATTCTGATTTTTGGTCTTTACGCAGTTGGATTCAATCTGCTTTTTGGCTACACCGGCATGCTGTCATTTGGCCATGCCGCGTTTCTGGGTGTTGGTAGCTACCTGACGGGCATGTCGATCGTTCACGCGCACCTGCACTGGTTAATCGCCATTGCGATTGGTGTCGGAGCGTCCGGGCTGGTCGGCGCGCTCATGGGCCATCTCGCCATCCGCACCCGCGGAATCTATTTTTCGATGGTGACTCTGGCGCTGGGGCAAATCGTCTACTACGGCTTTTACAAGGCCGAGCGCTGGACCGGTGGCGAGAACGGCTTACGCGGCGTGACCGTTCCAGCCTTTGAGTTTGCGGGATGGACGATCGACTTCACCAACCCAGTCACCAAGTACTACGTCATGCTCGGATTTGTCGCGATCGCGCTGGGCCTCGTGTCCCGTATCCTCGCGTCGCCCTTTGGGGCCGTCATCGAGGCCATTCGCGAGAACGAAAAAAGAGCCGCTGCCTGCGGCTATGACGTCGCCCGATCGAAGCTTCTGGTCTTTGTACTTTCGGCCGCAATCTGTGGGCTAGCAGGCTCGTTACGAGCCATTCATCTCTCGGTCGTTCCGATTGATTCCCTACACTATCTTCAATCTGGTCAAGCCGTGATGATGTGCCTGTTGGGCGGCATGGGTACCTTTTTCGGACCCTTTGTCGGCGCGGCCGTGTTCTTGTATCTCGAAGATGTGGTCACGACGTTGACGCGGCACTGGATGGCCGTGGTCGGCACGATCTTTATGGTGTTTATCCTGTTCTTCCCGCGGGGCATCTGGGGCAGCCTGATTGCCCGCTGGGAGCGCGCGACGACACCATCGGCGCAGACATGAACGCCCCACTGATCCAACGCCACGCAATGGATGTCCAAGCCGACATTCTCATCGAGGCGCGCCACATCAGCCGACAATTTGGTGCCTTTCAGGCGCTGACCGATATCTCGGTTCAGTTTCGGGCCAAGCATCTGTGCGCGATCATTGGTCCCAATGGCGCCGGCAAAAGCACGTTCTTCAATATTCTGAGCGGAGCGATTGCGCCCAGCTCGGGCTCCGTGCTGTTTCAAGGCCAGGACATCACAGGGCTCGAACCGCACGAATATGCCCGCCGCGGGATCGCCAAGAGCTTTCAGATCACCAATGTCTTCAAGCAACTGAGCGCCCACGAGAACGTTCGGGTTGCCGTGCAAATGCGTCATGCGCGTTTTGATTTCTTTAGCCCCCGCGCCAAGTTAGCAGGGGTGGCGCAAACGGCCCAAGCGCTCCTTGAGCGAGTCGGTCTGGCGAGCCTCGGTCAAAAGCCGGCTGGCGATCTGGCTCACGGCCAGCAGCGTTCACTTGAAGTCGCGATGGCACTGGCTGCCGATCCGCAACTGCTGTTGATGGATGAACCCACCGCGGGGATGTCCCCAGAAGAAACCACCGTCATGATGGATTTGATTACGGAACTCGCAGCGGAACGCACGGTGATCCTGGTCGAGCACAAAATGAAACTCGTCATGGGAATCTGCAAGACCCTCATCGTGTTGCATCACGGGCAGTTGCTCGCTCAGGGTTCGCCAGAGGACATTCGGGCCAATGAAGAAGTCCGTCGTGTCTATCTCGGACAAGGCTGAATCCGGATGATCACTTCCCGCACTCCGGGCCACCCCAGCCCGCTTCTGTCGGTCGAAAGTCTCAACGCCTGGTACGACCGGAGCCATGTCGTCCAAAACATCTCACTCACCGTTGGGCGCGGCGAGATTGTCACCCTGATGGGGCGCAACGGCGCAGGCAAAACCACCACCCTGCGGACGCTGATGGGGCTTCTCGTGCGCCGATCGGGTACCGTCGTTTTTGATGGTCAGGCGCTGCATGATCAGCCCGCTCATGTCCGCTATCACCGCGGGCTAGCCTATGTGCCCGAAGATCGTCGAATCGTCCCAGGCTTGACCGTTCGGGAAAATCTGCTGCTGGGGATCATCGCGAGCGCCGATCGCGGCGAAGCCGACACCCGGATCGACGCCATCGCCGACACCTTCCCGCGTCTCAAGGAGCGCCTGAGTCAGGAGGCCACCTCGATGTCGGGCGGCGAGCAACAGATGCTGGCCATTGCCCGCGCACTGATGGCCAAGCCCCAGATGATCCTGCTCGATGAACCCTCGGAGGGCATCATGCCGGTGCTGGTGGATGAGATGTTCGAACTCTTCCTTTCGATGAAAGCGTCGGGCACCTCGATCCTTCTGGTTGAGCAGAATGTCGAGCGCGCGTTGACGATTTCAGACCGTGCCTACATCATGGATCAAGGCCAAATAGTCCACGAGGGCAGCGCATCCGCTTTGCTCGCCCAACCCGAAATTCAAAATCGATACTGCGCCGTTTAATGAAAACCGACCGCCTGCCCCCGATTGCACCCACGCAGTGGACGTCCGCCCAGCGTGATTGCGCCCAGGAGATCATCAATGGACCACGCAAAGCGCTCGTCGAACCCTTCATTCCGATGCTACGCAGCCCAGAGCTTTGTACCCACGCGCAGCGACTGGGCGAGTACCTGCGCTATCGCAGCGTCATCGGACTGCAACTGTCAGAACTGGCCATTCTTGTGACGGCTCGGTACTGGTCGCAACAGGTCGAGTGGTCCATCCATGTCCCGATCGCGATCCGCGAAGGCGTTCCAGAATCAGTGGTGACGGCCATCGCGAACGGGCACGACCCACAGTTTGAAGACCCGAATCAAGCACTCGTCTGGACGTTCAGCCGGCAGATCCTCGCCCATCAAGCGGTCGAAGAGCCCACCTGGACTCGCGCAATCGATGCCTTTGGCGAACAAGGGGCCGTCGATCTGCTGGGGGTGGTTGGCTACTACACCATGCTCTCGATCATGATGAACGGGTCGCAGACCCCACCACCCGCGGGGTCCACGATACGACTGCCGAGCCTCGTGCCCAGCGCCGATTGAGCCGACCGAGGCGATTGAGCCGCGCTTACTGAATCTGAATCTTCAGGTCACCCAAGCCAGCCACCGCGCCCACGAGCAAGTCACCCGACTTGACGGCGCCAACCCCTTCGGGCGTGCCGGTAAAAATCAGATCGCCCGGCTGCAACTCCCAGGCAGCAGAGAGGTGCTCAATGATCTCGGGGATCTTCCACATCAACTGTTCGGTTGTGCTCTTCTGACGCGACTGCCCGTTGACGTCGAGACGGATCTCGGCATGCTCGACCAAACCCGCTTGCGCCGCCTTGGTGATCGGTCCCATGGGCGCACTGTGATCAAAGCCCTTGCCAATACACCACGGACGACCTTGCTTCTTCATCTCGCCCTGCAGGTCGCGCCGTGTCATATCGAGGCCCACGGCATAACCATACACATGTGACATCGCCTCACTGGCGGGAATATCGCGGCCACCCTTACCGATTGCGACCACCAACTCGATCTCATGATGAAGATTCTGCGTCAGGCTCGGGTAAGGCATCTGACCCGTCTCACCGTCGGCGACCAACACGAGCGCATCAGTGGGTTTCAGAAAGAAAAACGGCGCCTCACGACCGCTAAACCCCATCTCTTTCGCGTGCTCTTCGTAATTGCGGCCCACGCAATAAATGCGATGGACCGGAAACAAGGCCGATTCACCGTGAACCGGGACAGCGACGGGCGCAGGTGCGGGAAAAATTGTATTCATAAGAAATCGATCGCAATTGAATGATGAAATCCAGGATTGGCATCCCGATCGTAGCAAGCTTTGATCGGTGCGTGGCAGCCCACCAAAACCCCAAATCAGGGCGAATCTTCCGGAATTTCATAAAATTCGAACCCAAATCAGGCATCCTGCATATCTATTTGACGCAATGCATCCTGCGGCGGCGTTGTCGATTGGGCTTGGACGCGACAAGCTAAGACCTGAGGCAACTATTAGGGGGAAATCGAGTGGAACGGCGTGGGGCTAAAAGACTGACCGCCTCGCGAATCGGGGAGCGATTTGCTGAATTGCGTCGCGACCGCGGACTGACTCAGGATCAACTCGCTGAACGTCTACAGGTTGAACGAGAGACCGTCTCGCGGTTCGAGCGCGGCGTGACCGACCCCTCGATGACCAAAGTGCTGGAGATTTGCGAGGTCCTCGAAGTTCCCGTGGCGAGCCTGATTACCCGCGTTTCGGTCAATGTGAGTGATTACCGGGTTCGGATCGAAGCCGCACTGCAAGTCTGCTTGCCAGCAGATCGAGAATTGCTCTGCGAGACACTCGAGCGACTGGCGGAGCGACTTGGGAAGCAAGCTGACATCGACCGCGACGCTGACAGCGCCGGTGCTACTGCGAACACCACCGCGACTACCGCAACCAAGATCCCCGGGCCGCGCCGAAGCGATCGGGTGCGAATGGGCTGAGGTCGATCGAGGGGCGCTCGCCAGTCAATAATTGGGCGACCAACCGCCCCGTCATGGCAGCCGAGGTGAGGCCCACATGGGCATGCCCAAACGCCAAGACCGCATTTACAAAGCGCGGCGAACGCCCGATCACGGGCCTTGAATCCGGCAACGACGG